>NZ_JAWOTS010000038.1:0-21106 GCF_033338975.1 Vibrio sp. Vb0349
ACAACACTTGTATGATCACTCTTTGGAACGGTAACCCAATTACTGTTACTCCACCAAACTTCGTTGAGCTAGAAGTTGTAGACACAGACCCAGGCCTGAAAGGTGATACTCAAGGTACTGGCGGTAAACCAGCGACGCTATCAACTGGCGCTGTTGTTCGTGTTCCTCTGTTCATCTCAATTGGTGAAGTGATTCGCGTAGATACTCGTACTGCTGAATACGTAGGTCGTGTGAAGTAAGCACTTTATATGATTGTTAGAAAGGTCGCTTCGGCGGCCTTTTTTATTGCCTGTGATTCTTCTCTTTTAATCCCTCTGCGTAAAACATCGATATCCTCCGCAAATTTTTGATGATTTTGTATTATTCGTAAAAATCTTATTTATTCCATGAATCTGTCGATTATTCCTTAATGTAACATTTTGATACATTAGTACTTGTCGCTGAGTTGCATAGCAATCTGATTTTTATCGATTTAACTCAGTAACAATCCAAAAAGGAGAACAAAATGGAAAGCAGAGGTTTAGGAAGGGGTTTAAAGGTGGAAGAAAGACGTCAGTTACTACATAAAGGATTAAAAGCAGCCGTATTTGGCGTACCGCTGTTGGCAATAGGCTTAACGATTAATAGCTCGGTGCTGATGACCGATGCGGGTTACAGCTACGTGCATCAGAATAATATTACTGGTGAGTTGGATGTGTTTACTGAACCTGGCATTCATTTTCGCATGCCATTTCTGTCCAAAATCACCAAGTATGACCAAGTGATCACCGTGTCATTCGGTAACAGCAAGGGCGAAGATTTTTATCAACGCCTTGATGCGATTCAGGTTCGATTTGCCGACACCTATATTGGTCAGATCCCCGTAACATTCCGCTTTAAGCTCAGTAATGATCCTGAAGCGGTGAAGAAGATGCACAAAGAGTTCCGCAACAACAGTAACTTGATCGATGCGCTGCTTGTAAAGAACGCACGTAACGTAACGGTGATTACCGCGACCCAATACACGGGTGAAGAGTTTTTCCAAGGTGGTTTGAACCAGTTCAAATCGAAACTTGGCGATCAGTTACGAGAGGGGATTTATCTGACAGAGCGACGTCAGGTTGAAGTGGAAGAGTTGGATCTTGCGCCTGTTGGGGCGAATCAAGCCAATCCGAACCAATTACAGCGCACCAATCAACTGGTATGGAAAACTGTGCCAGTCGTAGACAAAACCGGGCAACCAATTCGTCAAGACAATCCGTTACAACAATACGGTATTCAAGTGACGCAGGTGACCATTGGTGACCCGCAGCCAGAAAAGCAATTAGATCAGTTATTGGCAGATAAAAAGCGTCTAGTGGCGGATCGTATTCGCGCGATTCAGGAACAAGAAACGTCGAAAGCACAGGCAGAGACCGAGCAGTTACGCAAAGAGATTCAACGAACACGTGAGGTGCAAGACGCTCAGCGTGGTAAAGAACTCGCAATTATTGCTCAGCAAAAAGAAGTGGAAGTTGCACGTCAGATTGCAGAGCGTGAAATCGTTGAAGTGGAAAAAACCAAACGACTTGCTGAAGTCGAGAAGGAGAAAGAGCTAGCTATCGCAGAGGCTAACTTAGCGATTCAAAAAGCGAACGCACTTTCTGCTGAGTTTGAAGCGAAAGCGATATTAGCGAAAGGTCGCGCAGAATCTGAAGTCCTTAAAGGTAAGTATGCGGCGTTAGGAGCAAACCGTGAAGTTTACTTGGCAGAATTGAATCGAGACGTAGCGAACTCGCTGTACAACAATTTGCAAAACTTCCAAGTTCAGATGCCACAAAATTACATTGGTGGAAGTGACGAAACGGGCTTGAAAACAAACCTAGATGTGATTACTGGCTTTGGTGCTCTGGGTCTTATGGACCAGACAAAGAAGGTCGCACAGCAATAAGATCATGGGTGGTCAAAAGCTTAAAAAGCAAAAAGATCATAGGTAACCCAAAGCAATAAAAAAGCTGGCATTTAGCCAGCTTTTTCTTTTTTGGTCAGTCTCTTAAATCATGAAGATAAAGATAACTGCTAGTGCAGTGATGAGGCCTGCAAATGCATAACATGCAATTTTACCAATCACACCAGTGTGGAATTTAAGGTCGTGCATGCCGTGGTGTACACGGTGCATTGCATGCCACATTGGCAATGCTAGCGTGCCAATGATGAATAGCGCACCGATGATGCTGGTTGCGAAGGCAGAGACACGCTCGTAGCTCATCGCTTCTGCGTCAATCACGCCTAGTGGTACCAAGATACCTAGCACAAGAACGGTGATTGGCGTGATCATCGCGAACCAAGTACCACCTGCGCCAAACAGACCCCACCAGATTGGCTCATCAGAACGTTTTGGTGATGTGTTTACACTATAATTCGGTTTCATTGCTCAGCTCCTTACACCACGATGAGAACGATCAGTGAGATGAACGCAACCGCGGCCCACTGAGTCAATACGATGATCTTCTTGTCCACTGGTTTGCCCTTCAAACGAATTGGCATTACTTGTGGCATCATGCTGAAGAAAGTTTGAGCGTGGAATAGGCTACCGAGTAGTGCAACGATGTTGATTGCGACTACGATTGGGTTCGCCATGAACGCTAACCAACCTTGCCATGCTTCAGGACCTTTCACCAAGCAACCTAAACCGAAAGTTAGGAACAGAGTGAATAGGATTAACGGAAGCACCGTCGCTTCACGTAGCATGTAGAAGCGGTAGAAAGGATGGTTCTTCCACCAAGTGCGTTTTACTTCACGAACGTAAGGTTTACGATTGCTCATCCTTATGCCTCCACTTTCTTTGGTGAACCATCAGGTTTCAACATAGCAATCACGAAGTCCATAGAAGACTCCACTTTGCCTTGGTTTACTGCCGCTGCTGGGTCAACGTTCTTCGGACAAACTTCAGAACAGTAACCAACAAACGTACAACCCCAAGCACCGTTTTCACCGTTGATAAGCTTCATGCGCTCATCTTTACCGTGGTCACGGCTGTCTAGGTTGTAGCGGTGGGCTAGCGTTAGTGCAGCAGGACCGATGAACTCTGGGTTAAGACCAAACTGAGGACATGCTGCATAGCATAGACCACAGTTGATACAGCCAGCGAATTGCTTGTATTTCGCCATCTGTTCTGGCGTTTGCAAGTTCGTGCCGTCTTCTGGTTTACGATCGTTACCAATGATGTATGGTTTGATTGCTTCTAGGCGCTCGATGAATGGCGTCATATCAACAATCAAGTCTTTCTCGATTGGGAAGTTCGCTAGAGGCTCGATAGTCACACCGTCTGGGTAGTCACGTAGGAAGCTCTTACAAGCAAGTTTCGGTACGTTGTTCACCATGATGCCGCAAGAACCACAGATCGCCATACGGCAAGACCAACGGTAAGACAGATCTTTGTCTAGGTGGTCTTTGATGTAACCAAGTGCGTCAAGTACAGACATGGTTTCATCGAATGGGACTTCGAATGTTTGCTTGTATGGTTCTGCATCTTTTTCTGGGTCGTAACGCAGGATGTCTACTTTTTGAATGCGATTTGCTGACATTATGCTTGCTCCTCTGCGTTCTTCTCTTCAGCCGCTGCTTTTTCTGCTGCTTCACCGTATAGACGAGCTTTTGGCTGTGACTTAGTGATGGTCACATTGCTGTAATCGATACTTGGTGCTGACTCTGGCTTGTAGAAAGCAAGTGAGTGTTTTAGGAAGTTTACGTCATCACGTTCTGTACAACCGTCGTCTAGACGCTGGTGCGCGCCGCGCGATTCTTTACGTAGAATCGCAGAGTGAACCATCGCTTCTGCGACTTCTAGGCCGTAACCCACTTCGATTGCGTACAGAAGGTCAGTGTTGAACACTTTACCTTTGTCTTTGATGCTGATGCGTTTGTAGCGTTCTTTCAACTCAGTGATTTTGTCGATAGTCGCTTGCATCAAATCTTCTTGGCGGTAGATACCACAGCCTGCTTCCATGGTGTGGCCCATTTCTGTGCGTATTTCTGCCCAGTTTTCGTCGCCTTCTTGGTTCATCAGTTTCGCGATGCGCTCTTCAACGGCTTTGACTTGCGTGTCAATTGCCGCGTCGTTCCAACCTTTGAATTCTGCTGCGCGTTTCACTGCGTTTTCACCCGCTACGCGGCCAAATACCACGAACTCAGCCAGTGAGTTAGACCCTAAACGGTTTGCACCGTGAAGACCAACAGACGCACATTCACCCACCGCGAATAGGCCTTTAATGCGAGTTTCACATCCGCCGTCCGTTTCAATACCACCCATGGTGTAGTGAACGGTTGGACGAATTGGAATTGGCTCTTTTGCAGGGTCCACGTTTACGTAAGCTTTTGCTAGCTCACAGATGAACGGTAGACGCTCTTGTAGGTACTCTTCACCAAGATGGCGAAGGTCTAGGTGCACCACGTCACCCAGTGGGTGTTTGATGGTGTTGCCTTTCTGTTGTTCGTGCCAGAAAGCTTGAGAAACTTTGTCACGAGGACCCAGTTCCATGTATTTGTTCTTCGGTTGGCCAACTGGAGTTTCAGGACCCATGCCGTAATCTTGTAGGTAACGGTAGCCATTCTTGTTAACGATGATACCGCCTTCACCACGACAACCTTCCGTCATCAGGATACCTGTACCAGGAAGACCGGTTGGGTGGTATTGAACGAATTCCATATCACGTAGAGGAACGCCGTGACGGTAAGCCATTGCCATACCATCGCCCGTTACGATACCGCCGTTGGTGTTACAGTGGTAAACACGGCCCGCGCCACCTGTTGCTAGAACAACCGATTTTGCTTTGATAGTAACAAGCTCGCCTTCAGACATGTGAATAGCAATCAGACCTTGAACTTCGCCTTCATCAACAAGCAGATCCACCACAAAGTACTCATCAAAACGTTTGATGTTGCTGTACTTCATTGATGTCTGGAATAGCGTATGAAGCATGTGGAAGCCAGTTTTGTCTGCAGCGAACCAAGTACGTTCAACCTTCATACCACCAAAGCGGCGTACGTTGACTTCACCGTTCTCTTTACGACTCCATGGGCAACCCCATTGCTCCATTTGGATCATTTCGCGAGTCGCGTTCTCTACAAAGTATTCAACAACATCCTGTTCACATAGCCAGTCACCACCGCCAACAGTGTCGTTGAAGTGGTTGTCTAAGCTATCTTCATCCTTGATAACTGCTGCTGAGCCACCCTCTGCAGCGACCGTGTGGGAGCGCATTGGATAAACTTTAGAAATCAGAGCGACTTCTAAGTCTGGGTTTGCTTCAGCCGCTGCAATAGCAGTACGAAGACCAGCGCCGCCTGCGCCGATGACTGCGATATCTGTGGTGATAATTTGCACAGTTATCCTCCAGTGTGTGATTGCGGAAATCCGCTTGTTATTGTCATTACGAGGCGCTCTTTAAAAAGAACTCCCCAAAAGTAGTAGGGTTAGTGTAGATGAGCCACATGGCAGAAAAATTGATGTAATTGGGTTTTTGCTTCGGTAATGCACTTAAGGGCATAGAATTTATAGGTTATGTGACTGCTATCACGGCATCGAGGTTTTGGCCCTCAAGCATTAACATTAGGGATGTTAAGCCTGTGTTGCGTGACATTAACCGCATGGATAATAGGATTTTAACTGAGTATTTTTTGTTCTGCGGCACGAGTAATTCTTGCCTCAAATTGGCGAGCACATTAGTAAAAAGAAGAAGGGATATTCCTCTCTTCTTGAAGAGTAAAAAGCATGTAGAATGAGCCTTTCCTCGCTGAATTAAAGTTTGAGAGACTTGTTATGCAAACCAACTGGCAACCTACTGCTTCCATTGACCAACTTCGTCAACGTGCGACGTTAATCGCGTCGATTCGACAATTCTTCGCTGACCGACAGGTGATGGAAGTCGATACGCCAGCCATGAGTCACGCAACCGTGACTGACATCCATTTGCATACTTTCCAAACCGAGTTTGTTGGCCCAGGCTATGCCGATGGCAGTAAGCTGTTTTTTATGACCAGCCCAGAATTCCATATGAAGCGCCTTTTGGCTGCGGGCAGCGGTTGTATTTATCAAATCAACAAAGCATTTCGTAATGAAGAGAATGGTCGCTACCACAACCCTGAATTCACGATGTTGGAGTGGTATCGCGTTGGCTTTGACCATCATAAATTGATGGATGAAATGGATGACCTGTTGCAGCTGGTATTGAAGTGTGGCGCAGCGCAGCGCATGACGTATAAGCAAGCCTTCATTGATGTGTTGGGTGTGTGTCCACTGGAAGGCTCGATGACTGAGCTGAAAGCGGCGGCAAGCAAGCTGGGTTTGAGTGACATTGCTGAGCCAGAAGAAGATCGCGATACGCTGCTGCAACTACTATTTAGCGTGGGAGTAGAAAACAAAATTGGTCAGGACGTGCCGGCTTTTGTGTACGACTTCCCTGCATCACAGGCGGCGCTTGCGAAAATCAATCCTCAAGATCATCGCGTCGCGGATCGTTTTGAAGTGTACTTTAAGGGGATAGAGCTGGCGAACGGATTTCATGAACTGGATAACCCGAAAGAGCAATTAGCGCGCTTTGAACAAGATAACGCAAAGCGTATCGAAATGGGTTTAAAACCACAGCCGATCGATTATCATCTGATCTCTGCACTGGAAGCAGGGTTGCCAGATTGTGCAGGGGTCGCGTTGGGTATCGATCGTTTGATCATGCTGGCGCTAGGCTGTGACCACATTGATCAAGTGACGGCCTTTCCATTTCCAATTGCATAAGGACGTCCAATGAACCTGACGGCTGCACGTTTCGTTATCTTTAGCTACGCCATATTGATCGCTTTTTTATCTCTGAGTTCAGGTGAACTGCAAGACTGGGGCAATATCGCGTATCTCGACAAAATGCAGCACGCTATGGCGTACAGCGGCTTTGCGTTTTTAGGTTGTTTTTGTGTGTGGCGTTGGCGTCAACGTTGGGCGGTGGCGATTAGTATTTTGCTATTCAGCGCCGTTATTGAGTGGTTGCAAGGGTATGTAGGGCGACAAACTTCTTGGTTAGACCTTGTCGCCAACTCAACTGGCATCTTAACTGGTCTGTTATGTTACCGTATTTGGAGCCTCTATCGACCTAGGTTGGTGAAGTCGCTATACTCGATTCGTTAATGAAGAGGGAACACGATAACAATGAAAACGCGCGACAAAATCGTCTACGCGGCACTGGAGTTGTTCAACCAACATGGTGAGCGAAACATCACCACCAATCACATTGCCGATCACATCGAAATTAGCCCTGGTAATCTGTATTACCACTTCCGCAATAAGCAAGAAATCGTTCGTGAGATCTTTGCGCTTTATTCAGCAGAACTTTTAGAAAGATTTACCCCTATTCAAGGTTCGCAAGAGAGCCTGACTATGCTGAAGAGCTACCTAGACTCTATTTTTACCTTGATGTGGAAATACCGCTTTTTCTACGCAAACCTACCAGAAATCTTGTCACGAGATGAACAGCTACACGAGCAGTACATCGATGTGCAAGAGAAGCTGCAAGCGAACCTCATTGCTATTATGCAAGAGTTCGTAACGATGAAGCTGTTGAATGTCGATCAACAACAGTTGAAGTCATTGGTATGTACATTACACTTGATTGCGTGTAGTTGGTTGGCGTATCAATCCGCGATGGCTTCAAAAACCAACATTACCGAGCAAATGGTGAAGCAAGGGATGCTGCAGATGCTTAATGTCGTTAAGCCATTAGCAACTGAGCAGGGCTTAGAGCAGCTACTGTTATTAGAAGATGCGGTTAGCAATCTACACAGTTAAACGTCAAACTGCTTAATATTTCGAGAGTCACTCTCATTTTCGAGTCGTGGCTCGAGTTGACTTGTCAAATATGCCGCGCACAATAGTCCCATACGCTAAAAACCCTTGCAGGGATAAGATTCTCGATAAAGGAACTATCGCCCCATGAAGTACGACATTTTTAATGGTGATGCTGATGGCATCATTGCTCTTCTGCAATTACGTTTGGCTGATCCTGTCGATGCCCAGTTAATAACCGGTGTAAAGCGCGACATCAAACTGGTGGAAAAAGTAGACGTGCAAGCGGGTGATGAGCTGACTGTGTTAGACATTTCTATGGAAAAGAACATGGCAGGTCTAGAGCAAGCTTTGGCTCAAGGCGCTCACGTCTTTTACGCCGACCATCACAAAGCGGGTGACATTCCTCAGCATGGTAATTTGTATGCGCACATCGATCTCGATGCCAACATGTGCACGGCGTTGATTGTCGATAAGTTGCTTGATGGGCGTTTTCATGACTGGGCGATTACGGCGGCTTATGGCGATAACATGATTGCTAAAGCCGATGAGTTAGCGAATAACGCGGGCTTGTCGCAGCAACAGAAAGAGCAGCTAAAAGAGCTGGGTACTTTAATTAACTACAACGGCTACGGCTCGAAAGTCGAAGATTTACACTTTCATCCTGCGGAGCTGTACCGAGCTTTGCTGAAGTACATGTCACCATTTGAAGCTATTGAAGATACGGCCTCGCCATACTACCAATTGCAATCGGCTTACCAACAAGACATTGAGGCGGCTCTCGCAGTGCCTGCCATGCATGAGAGCGGTAAGCTAAAGTTGTTTGAGTTACCAAACACGGCGGCATCACGCCGAATCAGTGGTGTTTATGGCAACTGGCTGGCAAACCAAAACCCTGACTCTGCGCATGCGGTACTTACTGAAAATGCAGATGGGACTTATACGGTTTCACTTCGTGCCCCGTTAAACAATAAACAAGGTGCCGTGGCCGTGTGTGGTCAGTTCCCGACAGGTGGGGGGCGAGAGGCGGCGGCAGGAATCAACGCGTTAAGCAAAGATGATGTGAATGCTTTTATTGATGCGGTAGAAACCTACTACGCATAGCATTTTCCAAAATATGAATACAAAAAAGGAGCCGAGTGGCTCCTTTTTTATTATAAGTCTATGAGTCAGATAATCAGCGTTTTAACCAAGATTTCGGATTCTGCGCTTCACTATTACGACGAATTTCAAAGTACAGCGATGGTCTGTCTTGACCACCTGTATCACCCGCGAGAGCAATCACTTCGCCGGCGGTGACTCGGTCGCCTTCTTTTTTAGTTAACGCTTGGTTGTAACCATAGAGGGTCATGTCACCTTTTCCGTGGTCGAGCAGTACCACTAAACCGTATCCGCGCAGATACTCAGCAAATACGACAGTACCAGGATAAACGGCTTTCACTTGTTGACCATAGTTGGCAGACAACACCATGCCCTTCCAGTTTACCTGCCCGGTTTGTCGCGTACCAAAGTTGTGTAACACACTGCCTTTGAGTGGCCAAGGCAACTTACCGCGCTGTTTGCCGAGTCCGTCCATTGGCACCGCATTACGCTTCGCTGCTTTGGCGATCTCTGCTTTTAAACGGGTTTCGTTGCGTTGCAGCTCGGCTAAGTAGCGTTTGTCATTCTTGATACTGCTCTGAATTTTATTCAGGGTTTGCTTACGCTTGGATTGTGTACTCGCTAGCGCTGTACGTTTTTCGGATTGCTGCTTGAGCAGAGTCTCGATTTGCTCTTTTTCTAGCTCGAGCTGGTTTTTGTTGTGCGCTAATTCTTGGGTTATTTTGGTGATCGCATCAATCACTTCAGCACGTGCTTTAGCTAAATGCTGGAAGTATTGGCTCATGCGGTCTTCTTCCACACCTTGATTTAACAAGTGACCATTGGCCTTCGCTCGCTCGGTTACGTAATACGTTTGCAGCAGCTGTTTGAGTTCTTCTTCTTGCTCTTGACGCTGTGCTTCTTGCAAGGCAATTTTCTCTTCCAGGTTTTCTATGTTTTTGTCTGCTTGTGCGAGGTTAGACTTGGTTTGTCGTATTTCACGCTCAAGCTTAGAAATACCAAGCTCTTGATCTTTTAGTGATTTCTGTAACTCATTGAGCTGCTTTTCTTGGGAAGAGAGCGATTTGCGCTGACGGCTTATCTCACTGGATACGCCTTTGAGCTCTTGCTGACTCACAGCAGAGGAGGTAATGGGATAAGTGGCAGATAAAGCACAAGTTAATAAAATAGCCGAGCGTAGAACAGGGTGATTTTGTTTTCGCACTTGAGAGTTACCTACCACGTTGTTGTCAAAAAGGTTTGTTGACGATTAAATACCATCTCCATGGATAAAGCTTTGCGACTTGCCGTTAAAGCCTTGATCCATATCGAGAGAGGGTTTGTCTGTTTTTGGTCGACCAACGATTTTCGCGGGTACGCCTGCCACGGTCGTGTGCGGTGGCACCGCTTGCAATACTACGGAGCAAGAGCCGATTTTCGCCCCTTCGCCCACTTCGATATTACCAAGAATTTTGGCACCTGCACCAATCATCACGCCTTCACGGATTTTCGGGTGACGATCGCCGCACTCTTTACCAGTACCACCAAGGGTGACATCTTGCAGTATAGACACGTCGTTTTCGACCACGGCAGTTTCACCAATCACGATGCCTGTTGCATGGTCGAGCATGATACCACTACCAATGCGTGCTGCAGGGTGAATATCGACCTGACATGCTACCGAAATCTGATTTTGTAGGTAAGTCGCAAGAGCGTGACGACCTTGCTTCCACAGCCAGTTTGCTACTCGGTAGCCTTGCAGTGCGTGATAGCCTTTTAGGTACAGCAATGGCATTGAGTACATTGAAACAGCAGGGTCGCGATTGACCGTGGCACAAATATCACAAGCCGCGCCGTCAGTGATGGTTGGATCAGCCGCAAAGGCTTCTTCAACCACTTCACGCACAGCCATCGCTGGCATGGAAGCGGTGTTCAATTTGTTAGCCAGAATATAACTCAGAGCGGCACACAAACTTTCATGCTTGATAATGGTGGCATGATAGAAGCTCGCCAGCATAGGCTCTTGTTCTGACATTTCACGGGCTTCTGAGACAATTTTGTTCCAGACTTTTTGTTTTTCGCAGTGTTTCATTCTCAATATCCAGAGTGGTTCTTCCGTGACCCGACAACTTCAATTTTTCTCAGATGAGCTGCAAAGGGCGGTAGAGTGCTACTTTCCTTCGGCTTTTTTGTCACGAGCAAGTAAATCTTGCGCTGCTAAGCGCGCATCTTTTCCTTGATACAATACTTGATAAATTTGATCAACTATCGGCATCTCAACACCCATACGTTGAGAGAGTAGCCATACTTCTTTTGTATTGCGGTAACCCTCAACCACTTGGCCAATTTCTTCTTGAGCCGTATCAACGTCTTTACCTTGGCCTAATGCCAAGCCAAAGCGTCGGTTACGTGATTGGTTATCGGTACATGTCAGGACAAGATCGCCTAAACCTGCCATGCCCATAAAGGTTTCTGGCTGTGCACCCAGCGCAGCACCAAGGCGACTCATTTCAGCCAAGCCACGAGTAATTAATGCAGTACGGGCGTTGGCGCCAAAACCAATACCATCAGACATACCCGCACCAATCGCAATAACGTTTTTCACAGCGCCGCCCAATTGCATACCAATAAAGTCACTATTGGCATATACGCGGAAGGTTTTGCTACAGTGGATTTTTTCTTGTAGATCCGCAACAAATTCAGAATCTGGAGACGCAACTGAAATTGCAGTCGGCATACCCATTGCGAGCTCTTTCGCAAACGTTGGGCCAGACAATACTGCTAGTGAGTAGTTTTCACCGATAATGTCATAAGCAACGTCTTTCAGTAGGCGCCCCGTTTCAGGTTCAAGCCCTTTGGTTGCCCAACAGATGCGAGAGTCTTCGCGCAAGAATGGTTTACAGCTGTTTAGCACGATGCCAAAGACATGGCTTGGAACCACAACCAACAAATCTCGGCTTGCTTGAACGGCTTTTTCTAAATCCGATTCAATGATCAAGCTTTCAGGGAAATCAACACCTGGTAAGAAGGCATGGTTAGCTCGGTCTGCTTCTAGGCGAGCCATGTGCTCTGGCTCGTGTCCCCAAAGGACAACGTTCGCGCCGTTACGAGCGAGTGAGATTGCCAAAGAGGTGCCGTATGAGCCTGCGCCAATCACAGTCATTGCGATGTCTTTACCGTAAGCATTGTTTGTATTTGCTTGTGTCATGCTACCGCCTAATTGTCTTGCTACTAGTAGAATCTAGTTCCTAATCGTCAAATTTTACGCCTTCTGGCGATTAGGAACTAGGAACTTTTGTCAGAAATAAAAAATGCACATTGCATCGAATGGTAGACGCTCTGTGCATTTTATTTGAGTCGGTGACGTCAGCACTGTGGCTATTCGTCACTTATAAAACGTGAATTACGCTTCAGCTTCGCCTTGTTGAGCTTGCTGTTGTAGGTAGTTCATGAATAGCGCGTCAAAGTTTACTGGCGCTAGGTTCAGTTGAGGGAACGTACCTTTAACGACTAGGCTTGAGATAGTTTCACGAGCGTATGGGAATAGGATGTTCGGGCAGAATGCGCCTAGGCAATGTGCAAGTTGACCAGCTTCCATTTGTTCAGCAGTGAAGATACCACCTTGTTGAACTTCACATAGGAACGCAGTCTCTTCTTCGTTCTTCACAGTAACGGTTAGGCGTAGAACAACTTCGTAAACGCCTTCACCAAGCTCACGGCTTTGAGTGTCTAGGTCTAGTTTAACGTCTGGGTTCCACTCTTTCTGGAAAATTACTGGAGAGTTCGGCGCTTCAAAAGAAACGTCTTTTAGGAAGATGCGTTGAATTGCGAAGTTTTGTTGTGCGTCTTGAGGTGCTGCTTCAGCCATTTTTTAATCCTTAAATCAATATTTGTTGAGCCTAGAAACGTCTAAGCTCAGAAAACTGGTATGTCCTGAGACTAACTGAGCCAATCTACCTTGACTAGATGAAGCGTGTATTACGTGCAAAGCGTCACAACTTAGTGCTCCAACTGCTTTCAATTTGCTCAGTTTTTTGTCCGCGAGGCTTGGTAAAAGCGCGTTTAAACGCGAACTTTCGTTCTTGCCACGTTCCTACTTCTTACCGCGAACTAACGGCAGGTTCGCTTCGTTCCACGCAATCAAACCATTTTTTAGTAGGCTCACGTTTTCGAAGCCAGCTTTTACTAGTAGGTTTGCGCTTTCTTGAGCGGTCTGTCCTGTCTTACATACAACAATGATTGGGTCTGATTTGTGGTTTTCAAGGCTACCCAAGTTACCCGCTTTGATGTCTGACGGTAAAATGTGAAGTGAGTCGGTGATATGACCTTTTTTGAACTCGTCTTTGGTACGGATATCCACTACAACGCCGTTTTCACGGTTCATAAGATGAGTCAGTTGGTTTACGTTGATTTCTTTGTATGCGGCTGTCGCTGATTTCACGATGTTCATGATAAAGGCGACAAGAAGACCTACCCAAACCAAAGATAGAATCATGTTCTGTTGGAAAAATTCAATGTACTCTTGCATGTCTTGAGCTCTTACGCTGTTGGCGGAAAAATAAAGCAGGAGTATAGCGAGGTTACGGCTCTTAGGCGAGAGGGTTAAAATTTTCTAACGAATAATTGAGATCTCTATAAACCCTTTATGCCCTTACTATCCGTACATTTTGCTCTGGTAGCTTGATTGCTTTTGCCTATTGGACTTATCGGTTTAAGTGACTTCTGTTTTACTGAGAAAAGAGAACAATAGGTATTAACCCATCTTGTTTGATGTTGCTTTAAATTAGCGCTGTTTCAAGTGCAAAAATAAGAATGAGAAGCGTAAGAAAACCGAACTTAGACTGGGGTGTACAAAGCGTATTAGAAATGACTATGCTTGTGGAACACGATTGTCGGCACTGACTCGTTGTTCGCTTAACTTGTAAGATAGCAACAATAAATCGCAAACATTATTTGATCTTAACCTACAGTTTTGGTTAAAAAGTGTAGTAAAATTACGCTAGTTTTGTTTCAAGGTTAGATAGGGCAGCGAGGCCCTACGCCAAAAGTTACTTAAATTTGATGAGGTCATCACTATGTCAGCTAAGAAGCCACTGGCTCTAGTTATCCTTGACGGTTACGGTTACCGTGAAGACACAGCAAGTAACGCAATTGCGAATGCGAAAACACCAGTAATGGATGCTCTGATTGCGAATAACCCACACACATTAATCTCTGCTTCAGGCATGGATGTTGGCCTTCCTGATGGTCAAATGGGTAACTCTGAAGTTGGTCACACTAACATTGGTGCAGGCCGCGTTGTATACCAAGACCTGACTCGTATCACTAAATCAATTGCGGATGGTGAGTTCGAACAAACGCCTGCGCTAGTTGAAGCAATCGACTCTGCTGTGAAAGCTGAAAAAGCAGTACACATCATGGGCCTGATGTCTCCAGGCGGTGTTCACTCTCACGAAGACCACATTTACGCTGCAGTTGAAATGGCAGCGGCTCGTGGCGCAGAGAAAATCTACCTACATTGCTTCCTAGACGGCCGTGACACACCACCACGTAGTGCTGAAAACTCACTACAACGTTTCCAAGACCTATTTGCGAAACTAGGTAAAGGCCGCGTTGCTTCTCTAGTAGGTCGTTACTACGCAATGGACCGTGACAACAATTGGGATCGCGTCCAAGTTGCTTACGATCTTCTAACTCAAGCTAAAGCTGAGTTCACAGCAGAAACGGCAGTTGCAGGTCTAGAAGCGGCTTACGCTCGTGAAGAAAACGACGAATTCGTTAAAGCAACAGCTATCAAAGCAGAAGGTCAAGAAGACGCAATCATGCAAGATGGTGATGCGGTTATCTTCATGAACTACCGTGCTGACCGTGCACGTCAAATCACTCGTGCATTCGTTCCTGCATTTGACGGCTTTGAGCGTGCAGTATTCCCAACAATCAACTTTGTGATGCTGACTCAATACGCGGCTGATATCCCTCTAGCTATCGCATTCCCACCTGCGTCTCTAGAAAACACTTACGGTGAGTGGCTATCTAAACAAGGTCAAACTCAGCTACGTATCTCTGAAACAGAGAAATACGCACACGTGACTTTCTTCTTCAACGGTGGTGTTGAGAACGAATTCGAAGGCGAAGAGCGTCAATTGGTTGCTTCACCAAAAGTTGCAACGTACGACATGCAGCCTGAAATGAGCTCTCCAGAACTAACAGATAAGATGGTTGCGGCTATCAAGTCTGGTAAGTTCGATACCATCATCTGTAACTACCCGAACGCAGATATGGTTGGTCACACTGGCGTTTATGAAGCGGCTGAGAAAGCAATCGAAGCTCTAGATGAAAGTGTGGGTAAAGTGGTTGAAGCAATCAAAGAAGTTGGCGGTCAACTATTGATCACTGCGGACCACGGTAATGCAGAAATGATGATCGACCCTGAAACTGGCGGCATCCACACTGCTCATACTAACCTACCAGTACCTCTAATCTATGTAGGTGACAAAGCGGTTGAATTCAAAGAAGGCGGTAAACTGTCTGACCTTGCACCAACCATGCTTTCTCTAGCTGGTCTAGAAATCCCAGCAGAAATGACGGGTGAAGTACTAGTTAAATAATTAACTAACGGCTCCGAATGACAAAAGCCCGAGTTTAAACTCGGGCTTTTTTGTATCTGGCAGTAAGGGCTGGTCTGTAAGGTTACTGAACCAAAATGCCAGCACCAATCACAGCTAGGGCTGCGCCCAACCATGCAAATCGGTTTGGTCGGCGTTTAGTGTAAATCCAGAGCAGTGGTAGCAACATAATTGGCGTGGTTGAAGATAGAAGTGCAACCATACCTACATTTCCTTCTTGGAGTGCGTATAAGATTAGCGTCATGCCGACGGCCATCGCCAAGAAACCATTAAGGGCAGTAATACCAAATACGCGCCAAGTAATGTGTTGCGTCGAGCGAGCGACTTTGACTCCTAGAACTAACAACATGCTGTGGGCGAAAAAGGCACTGATCATTCGAATAGCAGAAGCCGCAACTGGGTCAATACTGGTTTGCATTACTGGCTTGGCGATAATGCCTCCCAATGCTTGGCACATTGCTGCGGTTAAGCCAAGTCCAATACCTACCCAGATGTTACCTTTAATGTCTTCCAAGACGTTATTCACTTGACCTCTTCGGCCAAAGAATATCGCCATCACCACGCCGCTAAATACCAATGATGCGCCCAGTAGTTCTATTGTGGTCATGACTTCGCTAAATAAGAAGTAGCCCAAGATGGCAGAGAACACGGCGTGGCAAGAGAAGAGTAACCCGGCTTGTCTTGGCCCCATACGATTCAAACACGCGAATAGAGCGGTATCGCCAATAAAAATACCAATCAGTCCTGAGGCCATCATTGGCGTTACATGTTCCCAAGAAACCGTTAACCAGCCGCCAGTTATCCAGGCCATTGTTGATAAGATCACGGCTGTGCAGCCCATACGCCAGCGGCTGTAAGAAAATGCGCCTAGGTGTTGTGCAGGAATGACCGAAATTAGGCTAGAAACTGCCCACAGAAAAGCGGCGCATAAAGCAAGCCATTCGTAACCCATGATGTGTCGACGTCCTTGTAGAGTAGAGGAGTCTTAATATGCACGAAATTTATGGGATGTAAAAGCCGCTCTGTAAGGGCAGTAGCTGGAGAGCAGCTCCATGACAACACGCTTTTTCATGGAGCTCTTCGATTAAAACAGTACCAAAACTGCGCCATACACGATAATTAGACCAATCAAACCGAGAACCAGGCCTACTTTCGCCATGTCTTTGCTCTCGATGAGGCCTGTTGAATAAGCCAAAGAGTTTGGTGGTGTGGAAACCGGTAAGATCATGCCAAGTGATGCGGAGAAGGCGACGACAACCAGTAAACCTTGTAGGCCACCAACCGCAATAAGGCTTGGCATGGATGTACCAATAGCGGCAGCAATAGGCATCAATAAGTTTGCCGTTGCGGTATTAGACATAAAGTTCGCCATTAACCAGCACACTACCGATAGGGCTAAAACAACGGCAAATGGTGATAGCAGGCTGTAATCAATAGCGTGCGCTAATGCTTCGGCTAAGCCTGTTTTGTCTAAGGCAATACCAATTGCTATACCACCGGCAACCAGCCATAAAACATCCCAGTTAATTAGCTTGAGCTCTTCTTTTCCCATAATGCCCGTTAACGTGAACACTGCTAGTGGGATAATCGCGACAACATATGTATTCATGCCATGCACTTTCGTTGTCATCCAAAGCAAAATGGTTAGTGCAAAAGTGATGTAGACGACGATCGCACGCCAGCTCTTTTTGAATGTACCATCTAGCTTTAGTTTCATTTCTGGTTCGCTAGACGGAAACAGCTTTTGCAACAAGAACCAAGCTACAGTGAGTTGTACCAACACAAAGGGTAGACCCATTGTCATCCACGATAGGAAGTCTATCGCGTTTTCTCCAGTGAGATATTGAAGCGCTATCGCATTAGGTGGCGTGCCTATCGGAGTCGCAATGCCGCCTGTATTCGCTGCAATTGGAATACACAACACCAGTGCTTTAATGCCTAAATCCCCTTTAGGTGCTGAAGCGACGATGGGGCCAAGCAGGGCTAGCATCATCACGGTCGTGGCAGTATTGGACATAAACATTGAAAAAACGGCGGTAATTAACATCAAGCCCAGCATGATGAACTTAGGTTGGGTGCCGAATGGTTTTAATAGAACTCGGGCGAGGTTGTTGTCGAGCTCGTATTTGGAAGCCGCAATCGCAAGAGCAAAACCACCCATAAAAAGAATAATGATCGGTGAAGAGAAGGCCGAGAAAATATCGGTGTAAGCAATTAACTCTCCTAAATCATGCCCCGCTGGTGGATTGCGAAATAGATGCAAACCTTTATCCGATATCATGATCAGTTCAAGAGCGATAATAAGAATGGACGTAGCAAAAACGGGAACCGGCTCGAGAACCCAAAGTAGGGCAGCAAGAAGAAAAATAGCCAACAGGCGATGCTGAATTAAAGTGAGATCGTCAATAGGAATAGCATCAATCGGCATCATCAAAACACCGAGCGGAATTAAAAAGCACACCAGCAATTTCGCCAACGTGTTTACACTCATCTTTGGCATTGGCTGCCCCTCTAAATATTCATTCTAAGCGCAGGATAATTGATTGTGGAATGAGGGTCTTAGAGGCAGGTATGAGTTTGAGAAATAGAGGCTAAATTTCGAACGGAGTTTTGCTTTTTATCAATAAAAAGAGCCCTTAATAAAGGGCTCTTTAACGGTGTTTTACTTATTTTTTCAAGGCGTAAGGTGTGCCCATAACGGTTGGCTTACCGTTTTCCATGCTTGCGTCAAACTCAATCGCGTCTTTGGCAAACAGGTTAATAACAGTAGAACCCAGTTTGAAGCGGCCCATCTCTTCGCCTTTTTTCAAGATCACGGCCTTGTCACCCTCTGCTGGGTAATCCCATTTGTAGACAGTGTTTCCACGAGGCGGAGTGATCGTGCCAGCCCATACTTGCTCAATGCTACCAACAATTGTCGCACCAACAAGCACCTGTGCCATTGGACCAAACTCAGTATCGAAGATACACACCACACGCTCGTTACGTGCAAATAGGTTCGGTACGTTTTCTGCTGTCAGAGGGTTTACTGAGAACAGGTCACCTGGTACGTAAATCATTTGGCGCAGAGTGCCGTCACATGGCATGTGTACACGGTGGTAATCGCGCGGAGATAGGTACAATGTTGCAAAAGAACCATCATTAAATTCGTCAGCTAAATTCGCGTCACCGCCCAGCAATTCTTGTGCTGAGAAGTGATGACCTTTTGCTTGGATAAGTTGACCATCTTCAATAGGGCCAAACTGGCTAACACAAGCGTCGGCTGGATGAGTGATGACGTTTTCGCCTTCAGAAATTGGGCGTGCGCCTTCTTTTAGCTCACGAACGAAAAACTCGTTGAACGTTTTAAAATGTTTAGGATCTGAGTGCTTTGCCTCATCCATATTCACATTGTATTGTTTGATAAACCAACGAATAACTGCTGTTGTTAGACCGCCAGCTTTTGCTGAAGCCAGTTTACCCATTAGGCGAGTGAGGCCGTGTTGTGGGATCCAGTACTGCAGTCCAACTTTAAACTTGTCCATCTTTAATTCCGATACTTCTGTTAGATTCGCGCTTTAGGGCGCGTGATGTTACTGAAATTTAATTTGCTTGTCAGTATTAGGTGAAGAGTTTTTACACAGTTACAGCCTTAACTCAATTACAGATCGGCTTTTTTATTACGTGAATACTGACGATTTGCTTTGTTTTCAACCATGCTTTCCAAAATGCGATGATAGTTTTCAAAGCGAGTTTCGTTAATTTCCCCGTTCTCGACAGCTTCGCGTAGAAGGCAGCCTGGGTCATCATTGTGTTTACAATCTCGGAACTTGCAACCGCCTAAATATGGTCGAAATTCAACGAATGCTTTTGTTACTTCTTCTGCTTCCAAATGCCAAAGACCAAATTCACGTACTCCAGGTGAGTCGATCAAATCGCCACCCGTTGGAATGTGGTATAAACGTGCAGCCGTCGTGGTGTGTTGGCCCAAGCCAGAGTTCTCAGAGACTTCGCCTTCTTCCACTTCGCTCTCTAGTTCCGGCATTAACGCGTTGACTAAGCTGGATTTCCCTACGCCTGATTGACCAACAAAGATATTAATTCGGTCACGCAGCAGGGTTTCTAGTTCAGCAATGCCTTCTCCAGACTTCTTGCTGACCAGAAGCACTTTATAGCCAATGCGTTCATATTCTTTGAGCCATTCTTCATACATTGCACGATCATCGGCTTCTAGAAGGTCGACTTTATTTAAGACCAACAATGGCGCAATATTCAGTGTTTCTGATGCAACGAGATAGCGGTCAATAATATTTAGCGATAGCTCTGGTAATACCGAAGAGACAATGACCATTTGATCAATATTGGCTGCAACGGGTTTTAGGCCATCGTAATAATCTGGACGAGTGAGCACTGAAGAGCGAGGTTCTACCGCTTCAACAACACCAGAGATGCCCGCCATAGACTCCAATCCTTCGCGCCATAAAACACGATCGCCAGATACTAGAGACTCAATACCACGGCGGAGGTTACAGCGTTGAATTTCGCCTGTTTCAAGGTCTTCAATGTCCGCGTGCTGACCAAAACGAGTGATCACGAGACCTTGCTTGCTGGCGCCTAGCATGTTTTCATCCCACTGGATGGAATCTTCTTGCTTCTTCAAACGCTTTTGTTGGTTGCTACGTACGCGTCGCACCTGACCTTTGGTTAACTTTTTCTTCTTTGCCACAATTCTGTACTTTATGTGAATTTACTCAAATGGTTGAGCCGTACTCTTGGCTCCGTGTATGAGTATCGTGTTTCTCGTATTTTGAGGTATAGTACCTCTTTTATCGATAAACAAATAGGCGGCGTAACCATGTCCTTTAGCGATCAAAACCTAATTTGGGTTGATTTAGAGATGACAGGGCTTGATCCTGAAACGCACAAAATCATCGAAATTGCTTCTATTGTCACGGATAGCGAACTAAATATTTTGGCTGAAGGTCCAGTGTTAGCGATTCATCAGCCGGAAGAAGAACTGGCGAAAATGGACGACTGGTGTACTAATACGCATACGGCAAGCGGTTTGGTGGAGCGCGTTCGAAACAGTCAAATCTCAGAACAAGACGCAGTCGCACAAACCATTGAATTTTTAGAAAAATGGGTGCCAAAAGGGGCGTCGCCAATATGTGGTAACAGCATTGGGCAGGATCGTCGCTTTTTATACAAGCATATGCCTGAGTTGGAAGAGTTCTTCCATTACCGATATGTTGACGTTAGTACTCTTAAAGAACTAGCACGTCGCTGGCAACCTGAGGTGCTAAATGGGTTCACAAAACAGGGAACACATTTGGCCTTGGACGACATTCGTGAGTCCATCGCAGAACTTAAGTACTATCGAGGTACTATTTTCAAGATTTAACTGTTAAGGTTGCGATCCAAATTGTTGTAATTTATATCGCTTTTGATTGCTTTTTCGTCGTTCAGTAAAAAAATAAAGTTTTTTTGAAGGAAGGACTTGCATCACAAAAAAATGCTCTTATAATTCGCAGCCCTAAACAGCGGAAACGTTGTTGATGCGACACTAGCTCAGTTGGTAGAGCGCAACCTTGCCAAGGTTGAGGTCACGAGTTCGAACCTCGTGTGTCGCTCC
>NZ_JAWOTS010000039.1:0-20308 GCF_033338975.1 Vibrio sp. Vb0349
GTCTACGTTTCGCGATCCGTGAAGGTGGCCGTACAGTAGGTGCTGGTGTTGTTGCTAAGATCTTCGACTAATTCATAGCGAATTAGCGATGCTTTCGGAAAATCTTGAATTAGATTTGACGAACCAGTAGCAAAAAGGGCATCATTTGATGCCCTTTTTCTGCACTCAACATTATTTTTGCTGTTTTCTTGTTCAGAAGTGGGTTGGGCGCAGAGCAAGATTAAGCAAAGAGGCTTAATCTTAAGAAGAGTACGCTGATTTTTTCAGCGATATGGAGTTTGCCCTGCAACAGCGGGGTTGTTGTCGTCTATATTAAGACTTGTAACAGGTTGGTTTTATGAAAGCAAATAATGCTGAAACTCCTGATAGCTCAAACGCAGCAGATACGTTTAAGTGGGTAGCCGCTTTCGTATTGGCAGCTGCCGCTGTTGTGGGTAATTACCTGTATGGTGAAATGTCTGTAGTGGTTCGTGCTGCAGGCGTTGTTGTTCTTATTGCAGCTGCCTTAGGCGTTGCAGCAACAACGACTAAAGGTAAAGCAGCGATCAGTTTTGCAAAAGAATCTCGTATGGAAGTACGTAAAGTTGTTTGGCCTACTCGCCAAGAAACCATGCAAACAACACTGATCGTTTTAGCTGTAAGTATTGTAATGGCTCTAGTGCTATGGGGTATTGACGGAATTATGGTTCGTCTAGTAGCTCTAGCAACTGGGGTATAGAGGGTTTTTATTCATGAGTGAAGCTCCAAAAAAACGCTGGTATGTGGTTCAAGCCTTCTCTGGATTTGAAGGTCGTGTAGCTCAATCTCTGCGCGAGCATATCAAAATGCACGGCATGGAAGAGCTATTCGGTGAAGTACTGGTTCCTACTGAAGAAGTAGTGGAAATGCGCGCGGGTCAGCGTCGCAAATCTGAGCGTAAGTTCTTCCCAGGTTACGTCCTTGTTCAGATGATTATGAACGATGAATCATGGCACCTAGTACGCAGTGTGCCGCGTGTCATGGGCTTCATTGGTGGTACCTCAGACCGTCCGGCACCTATCACGGATAAAGAGGCTGACGCGATTCTTAATCGTCTTGAGAAAGCGAGTGAAGCGCCTCGTCCGCGTACAATGTACGAAGCGGGTGAAGTGGTACGTGTTAACGAAGGTCCATTTGCTGACTTCAACGGTACGGTTGAAGAAGTGGATTACGAGAAGAGCCGCCTGAAAGTGTCTGTATCGATCTTTGGTCGTGCGACACCAGTTGAGCTTGAATTTGGTCAGGTTGAAAAGCTGGACTAAGACTTTTCGTTAAAGAGTATAAAAAATCACCTTTTTAGGGTTGTATAAGGCGCGGATTATGACTATAATTTCGCGCCTTTTTACTTCAAGTGAAGTAAAAAGTTTCTTACACAAACGGGGAGCTGATCCGCGATTAGCGTTTGTACCCAAACTTAGGAATTATCATGGCTAAGAAAGTTGAAGCTTACATCAAGCTACAAGTTGCTGCTGGTATGGCTAACCCTAGTCCACCAGTAGGTCCTGCACTAGGTCAACACGGTGTGAACATCATGGAATTCTGTAAAGCGTTCAACGCAAAAACAGAATCTATTGAGAAAGGTCTACCAACTCCAGTAGTTATCACAGTATACAGCGACCGTTCTTTCACGTTCGTAACTAAGACTCCACCTGCTGCTGTTCTTCTTAAGAAAGCTGCTGGCGTTAAGTCTGGTTCAGGTCGTCCAAACACTGAAAAAGTTGGTACTGTAACTGACGCTCAAATCCAAGAAATCGCAGAAACTAAAGCTGCTGATATGACTGGTGCTGACATCGAAGCGATGAAGCGTTCTATCGCTGGTACTGCTCGTTCAATGGGCCTAGTGGTAGAGGGTTAATAAGATGGCAAAACTAACTAAGCGCATGCGCGTAATCCGCGAAAAAGTTGACGTAACTAAAGAATACGAAATCAACGAAGCTGTTGCTCTTCTTCAAGAACTAGCGACTGCTAAATTCGTTGAGTCTGTAGACGTTGCTGTTAACCTAGGCATTGATGCTCGTAAATCTGACCAGAACGTACGTGGTGCAACTGTACTACCTCACGGTACTGGCCGCGAAATCCGCGTTGCAGTGTTCACTCAAGGTGCTAACGCTGAAGCAGCTAAAGAAGCTGGCGCAGACATCGTAGGTATGGAAGATCTTGCTGAGCAAGTTAAGAAAGGCGAAATGAACTTTGACGTAGTTGTTGCTTCTCCAGATGCAATGCGCGTTGTAGGTCAACTAGGTACTATCCTAGGTCCTCGCGGTCTTATGCCAAACCCTAAAGTTGGTACTGTAACTCCTAACGTTGCTGAAGCAGTTAAAAACGCTAAAGCTGGTCAGGTTCGTTACCGTAACGACAAAAACGGCATCATCCACACTACTATCGGTAAAGCAAACTTCTCTGCTGAGCAGATCAAAGAGAACCTAGAAGCACTTCTAGTTGCTCTGAAGAAAGCTAAACCATCTTCAGCGAAAGGTACTTTCCTGAAGAAAGTAAGCATCTCTACTACTATGGGTGCTGGTGTTGCTGTTGATCAGGCTAGCCTGAACACTCAAGCATAATTTATTTGCTTAGGCGCAAAATTAGTGTATAATTTTGCGCCTAATATTTGTGGTTGGGGCTGAACTTTGGTTCTTTGAACTGTCTCCTAGTTCGAAATGAATTAAGACCCAGTCTCCGTCCAAGACCGTAGGTGTTTGTGTAAAAGTAAACTTAATTATCCTACGTAGATGGTGCCCGAACTGACAGAAAGCTCTATGTAATATAGTTAACTTTCTTCTGGGGAAGCACCTCAATAGCTCTCACTGTCGTGATGATAGTGAGTGGTGTAACGACAACCAGGAGTAAATCCAAGATGGCTTTAAACCTTCAAGACAAAAAAGCAATTGTTGCTGAAGTCAACGAAGCTGCCAGTGGTGCACTTTCTGCAGTTGTAGCTGATTCTCGTGGCGTTCAAGTTGGCGCGATGACTTCTCTACGTAAACAAGCTCGTGAAGCTGGCGTTTACATGAGAGTTGTTCGTAACACTCTTGCTCGTCGTGCGGTTGAAGGTACTGAGTACGAGTGTCTAACTGACACTTTCACTGGTCCTACTCTAATCGCATTCTCTAATGAGCACCCAGGTGCTGCAGCGCGTCTTTTCAAAGACTTCGCTAAAGAGAACAAAGATTTCGAGATCAAAGCTGCTGCATTTGAAGGCGCTTTAACTGACGCTGAAGTACTAGCAACACTACCAACTTACGACGAAGCAATTGCACGCCTAATGATGTGCATGAAAGAAGCTTCGGCTGGCAAGCTGGCGCGTACTATCGCAGCTATCCGCGATCAAAAACAAGAAGCAGCGGCATAAGCCTTGCTTTTTACTGGTTGCTTAATAAACTTATTGTTGACTTAAAAGAGAATTGTTATGTCTATTACTAACGAGCAAATCCTAGACGCAGTTGCAGAAATGTCTGTAATGCAAGTTGTTGAACTAATCGAAGCAATGGAAGAGAAATTCGGTGTTTCTGCTGCTGCTGCTGTTGTAGCTGGCGGCGCTGCTGCAGGCGAAGCTGCTGCTGAGCAAACTGAATTCGACGTAATCCTAGAAGCTGCTGGCGGTAACAAAGTTGCTGTAATCAAAGCAGTACGTGGCGCAACTGGCCTAGGTCTTAAAGAAGCTAAAGCTCTAGTAGACGGCGCTCCAGCACCTCTTAAAGAAGGCGTTGAGAAAGCAGAAGCTGAAGCTCTTAAAGCTCAGCTAGAAGAAGCTGGTGCAACTGTTGCTGTTAAGTAATTATTGCATAGTTTCTTAGCCTAACGGCTAATTGGCTGGTGGTTTTTTAACCACCGGCCTTTTTGCGCTGTAGGGTATAGGCGAATTTTCCCGCTGTTTAAGCGCCTGATATCCATGCAAAAAACATTTCATTCTTACGAAATGAAATGTCACTACAGTAAACAGCTATATTAGTCACTGTCCCTTACCCCCCTTAAGTAACTAGGAGCGGGCGGACAGTTTGGGTCACTTATCAGCGAGCTGAGGAACCCCATGGTTTACTCTTATACCGAGAAAAAGCGCATCCGTAAGGACTTTGGTACTCGTCCACAAGTTTTGGACATTCCATACCTGCTATCGATCCAGCTCGATTCGTTCGACAAATTTATCGAGCAGGATCCTGAAGGTCAATACGGTCTTGAAGCCGCTTTCCGTTCTGTATTCCCGATTCAGAGCTACAACGGCAATTCTGAGCTGCAATACGTTAGCTACCGTCTTGGTGAGCCAGTTTTTGACGTTAAAGAATGTCAAATCCGCGGTGTAACTTACTCAAAGCCACTACGTGTAAAACTACGCCTAGTTATCTTTGATAAAGACGCGCCAGCAGGTACTGTAAAAGACATTAAAGAACAAGAAGTCTACATGGGTGAAATTCCACTCATGACAGACAATGGTACCTTCGTAATCAACGGTACCGAGAGGGTTATCGTATCCCAGCTGCACCGAAGCCCAGGCGTGTTCTTCGACAGCGATAAGGGTAAGACCCACTCTTCAGGTAAAGTTTTATACAACGCACGTGTTATTCCTTACCGTGGTTCATGGCTTGATTTCGAGTTTGATCCTAAGGATAACTTGTACGTTCGTATCGACCGCCGTCGTAAGCTACCAGCATCGATCATCCTTCGAGCACTAGGTAAGTCGACAGAAGAAATCCTAGATATCTTCTTCGAGAAAGTGAACTTCGAAGTGAAAGACCAAACTCTATTGATGGAGTTGGTTCCGGATCGTCTACGTGGTGAAACTGCGTCATTCGACATCGAAGCAAATGGTAAAGTTTACGTTGAGCAAGGTCGTCGCGTAACAGCTCGTCATATCCGCCAACTAGAAAAAGATGGTGTTGATCACATCGAAGTACCAGTTGAGTACATCGTAGGTAAAGTTGCATCAAAAGATTACATCAATGAAGCAACAGGCGAGATCATTGTTAACGCTAACCAGGAAATCAGCCTGGAAGCACTAGCGAACCTATCTCAGGCTGGCCACAAAGCGCTAGAAGTTCTATTCACGAACGATCTAGACCACGGTCCATTCATGTCAGAAACACTACGTATCGACAGCACGGTTGATCGTATTTCTGCATTGGTAGAAATCTACCGCATGATGCGCCCTGGTGAGCCGCCAACAAAAGAAGCTGCAGAAGCTCTATTCGAAAGCCTATTCTTCTCTGAAGAGCGTTACGATCTATCGACTGTTGGTCGTATGAAGTTCAACAGCTCTATCGGCCGTGAAGATGCTCAAGAGCAAGGCACACTTGATGAAACTGATATCATCGAAGTGATGAAGAAGCTGATCGCGATCCGTAACGGTAAGGGCGAAGTGGACGATATCGACCACCTAGGCAACCGTCGTATCCGTTCTGTAGGCGAAATGGCTGAGAACCAGTTCCGTGTAGGTCTAGTACGTGTTGAGCGTGCAGTTAAAGAGCGTCTAAGCCTAGGCGATCTTGACGCAATCATGCCTCAAGACTTGATCAACGCGAAGCCAATTTCTGCGGCAGTTAAAGAATTCTTTGGCTCTTCACAGCTTTCACAGTTCATGGACCAAAACAACCCGCTATCAGAAGTAACGCACAAGCGTCGTATTTCTGCATTGGGTCCTGGCGGTCTAACTCGTGAACGTGCTGGCTTCGAAGTACGTGACGTACACGTAACTCACTACGGCCGTCTATGTCCTATCGAAACGCCTGAAGGTCCAAACATCGGTCTGATCAACTCTCTATCTGCGTTTGCGCGTTGTAACGAGTACGGTTTCCTAGAGACACCATACCGTCGCGTTGTAGATGGCGTAGTAACAGACGAAGTAGATTACCTATCTGCAATCGAAGAAGGCCAATTCGTTATCGCACAGGCGAACGCTAAGCTAAACGAAGATGGTACTTTTGCAGATGAGCTGATCACAGCTCGTCAGAAAGGTGAATCTGGTCTACACCCTCGTGAGCACGCTCAGTACATGGACGTTGCGACAAACCAGGTTGTATCTATCGCTGCATCGCTTATCCCGTTCCTAGAACACGATGATGCGAACCGTGCATTGATGGGTGCGAACATGCAACGTCAGGCAGTTCCAACACTGAAAGCTGACAAACCGCTTGTTGGTACTGGTATTGAACGTAACGTAGCCGTTGACTCAGGTGTAACTGCAGTTGCTAAACGTGGTGGTGTAATCCAGTCAGTAGATGCTTCTCGTATCGTTGTTAAAGTTAACGAAGAAGAGCTAGTACCAGGTGAAGCTGGTATCGACATCTACAACCTGACTAAATACACACGTTCTAACCAGAACACATGTATTAACCAGCGCCCATGTGTGATGCCAGGTGAGCCTGTATCACGCGGTGACGTTCTTGCTGATGGTCCTTCAACAGACCTTGGTGAACTAGCGCTTGGTCAAAACATGCGTATCGCGTTCATGCCTTGGAACGGTTACAACTTCGAAGACTCGATCTTAGTATCTGAGCGCGTAGTTCAAGAAGACCGTTTCACGACTATCCACATCCAAGAACTGACTTGTGTGGCGCGTGATACTAAGCTTGGTTCTGAAGAGATCACAGCGGATATTCCAAACGTAGGTGAGTCTGCTCTGTCTAAACTAGACGAGTCAGGTATCGTTTACATCGGTGCTGAAGTTAAGGGTGGCGACATCCTAGTTGGTAAAGTTACACCTAAAGGTGAAACTCAGCTAACGCCTGAAGAGAAGCTACTACGTGCAATCTTTGGTGAAAAAGCATCTGACGTTAAAGATACTTCACTACGTGTACCTAACTCTGTATCAGGTACGATCATCGACGTTCAAGTCTTTACTCGCGATGGCGTAGAGAAAGACAAGCGTGCGCTTGAAATCGAACAGATGCAGCTTAAAGAAGCGAAGAAAGACCTAACTGAAGAATTCCAGATTCTTGAGGGCGGCCTTCTAAACCGTGTTAAAGCTGTATTGATTGAAGGCGGTTACTCTGAAGCGAAACTAGACACAACTGATCGTAAGAAGTGGCTAGAACTAACGCTAGAAGATGACGCACTACAAACTCAGCTTGAGCAACTTGCTGAGCAGTGGGATGAGCTAAAAGCCGACTTTGATAAGAAGTTCGAAACTAAGCGTCGTAAGATCACTCAAGGTGATGATTTAGCACCTGGTGTACTGAAGATCGTTAAGGTTTACCTAGCGGTTAAACGTCGCATTCAGCCTGGTGATAAGATGGCGGGTCGTCACGGTAACAAGGGTGTAATCTCTAAGATCAACCCTGTTGAAGACATGCCATACGATGAGAAAGGTCAGCCTGTAGACATCGTACTTAACCCACTGGGTGTACCTTCGCGTATGAACATCGGTCAGATCCTAGAAGTACACTTAGGTCTGGCAGCGAAAGGTATCGGTGACAAGATCAACCAGATGGTTAAAGAGCAGCAAGAACTAGCGAAATTCCGCGAGTTCCTACAAAAAGTTTACGATCTAGGCGACACTCGCCAGAAAGTAGACATTGCTTCTCTATCTGATGATGAAGTACGTACTCTGATCAAGAACTTGCGTGGCGGTCTACCAATCGCGACTCCTGTATTTGATGGCGCTCCAGAAGAGTCAATCAAAGCACTTCTTGAGCTAGCAGATCTACCAACATCAGGTCAGTTAACACTGTTTGATGGTCGCACAGGTGATGCGTTTGAGCGTCCTGTAACTGTTGGTTACATGTACATGCTGAAACTGAACCACCTTGTTGATGACAAGATGCACGCTCGTTCAACTGGTTCGTACAGCCTAGTAACTCAGCAACCACTAGGTGGTAAAGCTCAGTTCGGTGGTCAGCGTTTCGGTGAGATGGAAGTATGGGCACTAGAAGCATACGGTGCTGCTTACACGCTACAAGAAATGCTAACGGTTAAGTCGGATGACGTTAACGGCCGTACTAAGATGTACAAGAACATCGTAGACGGTAACCACAGCATGGAACCTGGCATGCCAGAATCGTTCAACGTACTGTTGAAAGAGATCCGCTCGCTAGGTATCAACATCGAGCTAGAAGACGAAGAGTAATCCTTTTCTCTCTTGATGAAAGTCGAGAGAATCAAAGCGATTATTTGGAAGAAGGTGCTCACTTTAGCGAGTGAGCTCCTTTTAACTCCTTACAGGAGCTGATTGTGAAAGACTTATTAAACTTTCTAAAAGCACAGCATAAGACCGAAGAATTTGATGCAATCAAAATCGGTCTATCTTCACCAGACATGATCCGTTCATGGTCTTTCGGTGAAGTTAAAAAACCTGAAACGATCAACTATCGTACGTTCAAACCTGAACGCGATGGTCTGTTCTGTGCGCGTATCTTTGGTCCAGTTAAAGACTACGAATGTCTTTGTGGTAAGTACAAGCGCCTGAAGCACCGTGGTGTTATCTGTGAGAAGTGTGGTGTAGAAGTTACACAAACTAAAGTTCGTCGTGACCGTATGGGCCACATTGAACTGGCTTCACCAGTAGCTCACATCTGGTTCCTAAAATCGCTACCGTCTCGTATCGGTCTACTAATGGATATCCCTCTACGTGATATCGAACGCGTTCTGTACTTCGAAATGTACGTAGTAACAGAGCCTGGTATGACTGATCTAGAAAAAGGTCAGATGCTTACTGAAGAAGAGTATCTAGATCGTCTAGAAGAGTGGGGCGACGAGTTCACTGCTAAGATGGGTGCGGAAGCTATCAAGGACCTACTAGGTTCTATGGATATGCACGCTGAAGCAGAACAAATGCGTGAAGAGTTAGAGACAACAAACTCTGAAACTAAGCGTAAGAAAGTAACTAAGCGTCTTAAGCTGGTAGAAGCGTTCATCGCATCGGGTAACAACCCTGAGTGGATGATCCTAACTGTACTTCCAGTACTTCCGCCAGATCTACGTCCTCTAGTACCTCTAGATGGCGGCCGCTTTGCGACTTCTGATCTTAACGATCTATACCGTCGTGTGATCAACCGTAACAACCGTTTGAAGCGTCTTCTAGAGCTAGCGGCTCCGGACATCATCGTACGTAACGAAAAACGTATGCTGCAAGAGTCTGTTGATGCGCTACTAGATAACGGTCGTCGTGGTCGTGCGATCACAGGTTCTAACAAGCGTCCTCTGAAATCTCTTGCTGATATGATCAAGGGTAAACAAGGTCGTTTCCGTCAGAACCTTCTAGGTAAACGTGTAGACTACTCTGGCCGTTCTGTAATCACAGTAGGTCCATACCTGCGTCTACACCAGTGTGGTCTTCCTAAGAAGATGGCACTTGAGCTATTCAAACCATTCATCTACAGCAAGCTAGAGACTCGTGGTCTTGCGACTACAATCAAAGCTGCTAAGAAAATGGTAGAGCGTGAAGAAGCGGTCGTTTGGGATATCCTAGACGAAGTAATCCGTGAACACCCAGTACTATTGAACCGTGCTCCGACACTTCACCGTCTAGGTATCCAGGCGTTCGAACCAGTACTGATCGAAGGTAAAGCGATTCAGCTACACCCACTTGTTTGTGCGGCGTACAACGCGGACTTCGATGGTGACCAAATGGCGGTTCACGTACCTCTAACTCTAGAGGCACAACTTGAAGCTCGTACTCTGATGATGTCGACAAACAACATTCTGTCGCCAGCGTCAGGTGATCCGATCATCGTACCTTCTCAGGACGTTGTATTGGGTCTGTACTACATGACTCGTGAAAAGATCAACGTGAAAGGTGAAGGCATGTACCTTTCTGGCCCAGAAGAGGCTGAGAAAGCATACCGCACTAAACAAGCTGAGCTTCACGCACGCGTTAAAGTACGTATTACAGAAACTGTTGTAGACGAAGACGGCAACAGCACTACAGAAACCAAGATGGTAGACACCACTGTTGGTCGTGCAATGCTATGGCAAATCGTGCCAGCTGGTCTACCGTACAGCATCGTTAACCAAAAGCTAGGTAAGAAGCAAATCTCTAACCTACTTAACGAGGCGTACCGTAAACTAGGTCTGAAAGACACAGTAATCTTCGCTGACCAAATCATGTACACAGGTTTCGCATACGCGGCACTTTCTGGTGTATCTGTTGGTATCGACGATATGGTTGTACCAGCAGCTAAGTACACTGAAATCGCAGAAGCGGAAGAAGAAGTACGTGAAATCCAGGAACAGTACCAATCAGGTCTTGTTACTGCGGGCGAACGCTACAACAAAGTTATCGATATCTGGGCATCGACCAACGACCGTGTTGCGAAAGCAATGATGGAAAACCTTTCTTCTGAAACGGTAGTTAACCGTGACGGTGAAGAGGAACAGCAAGAGTCATTCAACAGCATCTATATGATGGCGGACTCGGGCGCTCGTGGTTCTGCAGCACAGATTCGTCAGCTTGCGGGTATGCGTGGTCTGATGGCGCGTCCAGATGGTTCAATCATCGAAACGCCGATCACAGCGAACTTTAAAGAAGGTCTAAACGTACTTCAGTACTTTATCTCAACGCACGGTGCTCGTAAGGGTCTTGCGGATACGGCACTGAAAACAGCGAACTCGGGTTACCTAACTCGTCGTCTAGTAGACGTTGCTCAAGACGTTGTTGTAACTGAACATGACTGTGGCACTCACGAAGGTGTCGACATGATGCCTCACATCGAGGGTGGTGATGTTAAAGTTGCACTTTCTGAGCTTGCTCTTGGTCGTGTTGTTGCTGAAGACGTACTAAAACCTGGCACTGAAGACGTTCTTATTCCACGTAACACCCTGATCGATGAGAAGTGGTGTCAAATCATGGAAGAGAACTCAGTAGACAGCATGAAAGTGCGCTCTGTAGTAACGTGTGATTCTGACTTCGGTTGTTGTGCACAATGTTACGGTCGTGACCTAGCACGTGGTCACCTAGTGAACCAAGGTGAAGCAGTGGGTGTTATTGCTGCTCAGTCTATCGGTGAGCCAGGTACACAGCTAACGATGCGTACGTTCCACATCGGTGGTGCGGCATCGACAGCAGCGGCAGAGAACAGTGTTCAAGTTAAGAACAACGGTTCTATCAAGCTACACAACGCTAAATCTGTATTGGCTGATGACGGTAAGATCGTTATCACTTCTCGTGCGACAGAGTTAACTATCGTTGATGAGTTTGGTCGTACTAAAGAGAAGCACAAACTGCCTTACGGTACGCTACTAAGCAAAGGCGATGGTGATACAGTTCAAGCTGGCGAAACAGTTGCAAACTGGGAAGCGCACACACTACCTATCATTACTGAGGTAGCAGGTCGCATCCAGTTCGTAGATATGATCGACGGCGTAACAGTATCTCGTCAAACGGATGACTTAACTGGTCTATCTTCAAGCGAAGTAACTGACCCAGCAGCTCGCCCTTCAGCAGGTAAAGATATGCGTCCAGCTATCAAACTTGTTGACGAGCAAGGTAACGATGTAATGATCCCTGGTACTGATATGCCAGCTCACTACTTCCTACCTGGTAAAGCGATTGTGAACATCGAAGATGGCGCAGCAGTAGGTGTTGGTGCAACACTAGCACGTATTCCTCAGAAGTCTGGCGGTAACAAAGATATCACCGGTGGTCTTCCACGAGTTGCTGACCTATTTGAAGCACGTAAGCCGAAAGAGCCTGCAATCCTTGCTGAGCACACAGGTACTGTGAGCTTTGGTAAAGAGACGAAAGGTAAACGTCGCCTAGTGATCACACGTGAAAGCGGTGAAGCTTACGAAGAGATGATTCCTAAGCATCGTCAGTTGAACGTATTCGAAGGTGAAAAAGTTGAACGTGGTGACGTGATCGCAGATGGTCCAGAGTCTCCACATGACATCCTACGTCTACGTGGCGTACACGCGGTAACGCAGTACATTGCTAACGAAGTACAGGAAGTTTACCGTCTACAAGGCGTTAAGATTAACGATAAGCACATTGAAACTATCGTTCGTCAGATGCTACGTAAGTGTACTATTACTCACTCTGGTGACTCTGAGTTCCTACCTGGTGAGCAGATTGAATACTCACAAGTTAAGATTGCTAACCGTAACCTAGAAGCTGAAGGCAAAGAGCCTGCACGTTTCGAACGTGAACTACTAGGTATTACTAAAGCATCTCTAGCGACTGAGTCGTTCATCTCTGCGGCATCGTTCCAGGAGACAACTCGCGTACTAACGGAAGCTGCGGTTTCTGGTAAGCGTGATGACCTACGTGGTCTGAAAGAGAACGTAATTGTTGGTCGTCTGATCCCAGCTGGTACTGGTTTCGCATACCACCAAGAGCGTCAAGCTAAACGTTCTGAAGCGCAAGATGGTCCTTCTGCTGAGCAAGCAACGGATAACCTAGCGGCACTTCTAAACGCTGGTTTCTCTTCTGAAGAGTAAGTCATATAACGAGTAATCGTTAAAAGCTTAAGAAAAAGGCACCTTCGGGTGCCTTTTTAGTTTTTATACTACTTTGTTCTTCCGGTGGGATTTTCGATAAAGCTAGAAACAAAAAAGACCGACGATGATCGTCAGTCTTTTCTCTCACTCTATTTCTGAATGTTTGCAAATACTAAGCTCCAGGTGGCATAGACAGGCTTTCTGCGATTTGCTGTATCAGATAGTCCTCGACTTCAAAGCGAGTCTCAAGAATTTCCCCAATGAGACACATATCAGAATCGAAATCATTTAATTCATCATCTTCAGTCACTTCTGAGTACTTATCGTTAAAGTTCAATAATGGTTCAGTCGTTAGAACAATTTGACCATAGGTTTGATTGATCTCATTAGTCACGACAAAGCCGGTTGCTTTCCAACGGTCCATAACCATGTCATAAATTTTAAAGTGGCCTTCGGAGATGTAATCAACGAGGTGCTGACAGAAATCCTGCAGTTCGGAAGGAGATGGGAGTTCAATAACATTGGTTTTCGAACAAGGTTGCAGCGCTGCAAGCTTACAATATTCAACAATCAGGGATTGTCGTGTCTCTAACCAGTGATCAATGACATCACTTGAGCCACCCCACTGGTCTTGTGTTTGTTTGAATTTTCTTAGCATGACCATGCCCTCATGATCTGATCGCCCATCGGCGAACGTATCCTTTGCAAAGCAAAGTTAGTAAAGTTATTACAAACTCTTGTCCTTACTAGAATTTAGAGTGCACATTTACTTAACGATAAACTCTAGTATGAAATTAGATTGCCAGTAAAATGAACGAACTTCAAGCAAAGGGATGGTGTAATGTTAAGAAAAGGTGATGTTAACCGCGCGATAAATGCATACTGGTGTGTTGTTGCAGGAAGTGAAATTTGGCTGGTGGATGGTGCTGTGCCCTTCGGATCTGCAGAGCAGTTATCACTGCCAGTAACGAGTGCAAGACCCATTGGTGAGTATTCTGGTTCGCCCGTCATGTGGCTTAACTTGGCCGATTTAGAGCATGATCTACCTTTAGTATCCCTGCGTGACTGCCTGCATTTTCCTGAGCCATTATTTATGTTGTTAAGTAAAGCTGTGCAATATGGGCACATGACGCAAAGTTTGCGCTTTTGCCCACAGTGTGGAGGAAGAAACTTTCTTAATAATAACCAGTTAGCCATGCAGTGTGGTGAATGTCGCACCCTTCATTATCCTAGAATATTTCCGTGTATTATCGTTGCTGTACGTAAAGAAAATCAGATTTTATTAGCCCAACATCCAAGGCATCGAAATGGTATGTATACGGTTATTGCTGGCTTCTTAGAAGTCGGTGAGACATTAGAAGAGTGTGTGGCTCGAGAAATTCATGAAGAAACGGGAATTCTCGTTAAAAATATTCGTTACTTTGGCAGCCAGCCTTGGGCTTTCCCATCCAGTATGATGATGGGGTTTTTAGCTGACTATGAATCGGGAGAGTTAAGTCCAGACTACACTGAGCTGTCTGATGCACAATGGTTTGGTATCGACGAGATGCCGCCTGTTGCGCCTAAAGGAACGATTGCAAGAGCACTTATCGAGCAGACGCTGAAAGATATAGACACTAATTATCTGATAAATAGATAAAAAAAACCCTCCGAGAGGGAGGGGGTAAGTAAGATGTCGTTATGAGATGCTGAGTACTAAGTACTCAGTTTATAATTGTAGTTTTCGCTAGCGAACAAATTTTTAACACTGATACCGATTGGGTGCAAATTAAGCATTGATTTAAAAGTTAATAACTTGATCCAGGTTGCAAAGCACACAGCTATTGGACTTAAATCAGTGATAGAATACCCCCTTTCACAGAAAGCCTAACAGTTGGAATTACGGAATGACTGAATTAAAAAATGATCGTTATCTGCGTGCGCTTTTAAAAGAGCCGGTAGATTACACGCCAGTATGGATGATGCGCCAGGCAGGTCGTTACCTACCAGAATACAAAGCGACTCGTGCAGAAGCGGGTGATTTCATGTCTTTGTGTCGAAATGCAGAATTAGCATCAGAAGTGACACTTCAACCATTACGCCGTTTTCCTCTTGATGCCGCGATCTTATTCTCGGACATCTTAACGATTCCAGATGCAATGGGGCTTGGTTTACGTTTTGCTGCGGGTGAAGGACCTGTTTTTGATAACCCAATTACATGCAAAGCCGACGTGGAAAAAATTGGTTTGCCAGATCCTGAAGGTGAACTGCAATACGTAATGAACGCAGTACGCCAGATCCGTAAAGACCTGAAGGGTGAAGTGCCGCTGATTGGTTTTTCTGGTAGTCCTTGGACTCTTGCGACGTATATGATCGAAGGTGGTAGCTCTAAAGCGTTTACCAAGATCAAGAAGATGATGTACGCGGAACCACAAACTCTGCACCTACTTCTAGATAAGCTGGCAGACAGCGTTATCGAGTACTTAAACGCGCAAATTAAAGCGGGTGCGCAATCGGTAATGGTATTTGACACATGGGGTGGCGTACTAACGCCTCGTGATTACAATCTGTTCTCACTGCAATACATGCACAAGATTGTAGATGGTCTGATTCGTGAAAACGACGGTCGTCGCGTGCCAGTCACACTGTTTACTAAGAATGGCGGCATGTGGCTTGAGCAAATCGCAGCAACGGGCTGTGATGCGGTTGGTCTAGACTGGACAATCAACATTGCAGACGCGAAAGCACGTATCGGTGATAAAGTGGCGCTGCAAGGTAACATGGACCCATCAATGCTTTACGCTTCACCAGAGCGTATCCGTGAAGAAGTCGCGGGTATTCTAGAAGGTTTTGGTGATGCAGGTACTGGTCATGTGTTCAACCTAGGTCACGGTATCCATTTGGATGTGCCGCCAGAAAACGCGGGCGTATTTGTGGAAGCGGTACACGAGTTATCTAAGCCATACCACAAGTAAGTTCGATCTTTTGAAATCAAATGCCGGCATTCAGTGCCGGTATTTTTTTGCCTAAAATTCATTTTTTCTATCTGAGACTCAAGGCTGTACAGCTCTAGTAGTATTTGGCCTACTATGATCTAATTACTACTCTAGCTGTACATTAGACATTAAAATTTAATATAAACAAATACTTATAATTTCTGGTTTTATGTTCTAATTTTCTTGTACAGATAAACAAGCAATTAGATCATGGGTAACCTAAAGCATCGAGTGAACGCGTTTTTTAAGGTATGGTACGACGTCAGATTCAAACCAAGGATTCTTCTTTAACCACAATGTATTGCGTGGAGATGGGTGAGGGAGCGGGATAAAGTCCGGTTCCCAATCTTGCCATTGCTGAACGGTTTGCGTGAGCGTCTTTGGTTTGTTGGTGAGATAGTACTGCTGCGAGTACTGACCAATTAGTAGAGTGAGCTCTATATTGGGCAGCTGCTCAAGAATCTTTTTATGCCAAGTGGGCGCACATTCTTTACGAGGCGGTAAATCACCAGAGTTCCCTTTGCCTGGATAACAGAATCCCATTGGGACAATGGCAATTTTATTTGGGTCGTAGAAAACGTCTTTGTCGATATCGAGCCATTGGCGTAATCGATCACCACTTGGGTCATTCCAAGGTATCGAGGTTTTGTGTACACGTGTGCCAGGGGCCTGACCGATGATTAGGATGCGTGCCCCTTTTGCTGCTTGCACGACAGGGTTTGCACCCAAAGGTAAGTTATCCGCGCAGATCTGGCAGGCCCTCACTTGCTGCAATAGCTCGTCTAACGACATTCTTAGTAACCCTTTTCGAAATCCACTTGATAATTTAATGAAAACCCATCGCGCCAGCGTAGATAGTTGTCAGCAAAAATCTCGATGACTTGCTCGGGAAAACTCAGCGCAGCAATGTGTGGAGTGATGGTGACTTGCGGTAGTTTCCAAAATGGATGCTCTACCGACAACGGTTCTTGATCAAACACATCTAAGAAGGCGTGTTCTACCCAACGGTTTTTCAGAGCGAAGAGCAACCCTGCCTCATCCAGTACGTCGCCACGACCTACGTTAAACAATAACGCCTGATTTAGTTGGCTGAGCGTTTGACGATTAAGTAACTGTCGCGTCTCAGGTGTACTTGGTAGAGTATTCACAACGATGTCGGCTTGCTCAAATGCCTTACTTAGTTCATTGATATGAAAGGTCTGATGAAACTCGCCGCCTGGAGTAGGGATACCTGTGCGGTTAATACCGATAGTTTTTATCCCCATTGCTTTAGCGGCGTTGCCCAGATAGCCCCCAATGCTACCGGTACCAAGAATTACCATGGTTTTACTTTTTAATGACGTGTACAGGTGAGGCTGCCATTGTTTGTTTTGTTGCTGCTGGTGGTATCGGGCAAAGTGGCGGTAATGGGCAATACTGTAACCCAAAACATATTCAGCAATCAGTGGACCAAAGATGCCTCGAACGTTAGTTAAAGTATAGTCCTGACGAAGGCTAGGGGATGTTAAGGCGTTGACACCAGCAAACGTGGATTGTACCCATTCAAGCTGTGAAAACTCGTCTAAGCTTTGTGATAGTAAGGGTGGATCCGCTAGTACGATCTGAGCGGCTTCTGGTTGGTCGGTGAGGCAAAGATCGGGCAGATTTTTCTCTGCCAGTAACGTTTTGTAGGTGTCGCGATGCTCTGAGAGCAGGAAAATCTGATTTGAATGCGGCATTAACTTTTTTCCCTGTGATGAATCAAGTACACTTTCGCTGTTTTTTTCTTCAATGATTGAGTGACTATGCTTAAGAATCCTCTTCAGGTTCGTTTAGAAAAACTAGAACCTTGGCAACAAATTACCTTTATGGCGTGTCTGTGTGAACGCATGTATCCAAACTATGCGATGTTTTGTGAGAATACAGAATTTGCTGACCCGCGTGCTTACCGAGCGATTCTTGATAGTGTATGGGAAATTTTGACAGTTAAGAACGCGAAAATTAACTTCGAACGCCAATTAGAGAAGTTAGAAGAATTGTTCCCAAGTGCGGATGAGTTCGATTTTTACGGCGTTTACCCAGCGATGGACGCGTGTCAGGGTTTGTCTACGTTACTGCATGGTCTATTGGATCGCGACTACCTTTTCGATTCAATGCTTAAAGTGAGCCAACAGTCGGTACAAACCGTTGCTGACCTAGAGCAAGCGCAAGGTGCAGAGCCAATCACCAACGACAACCAGAAAGAAAACGAAGCCGTATGTGAAGAGTGGGACGTCCAGTGGGCTATCTTCCGTCCGCTGCGTGAAGCGGTAGAACGTGACATCAGCTTGATTAAAGATTTGCGTGAAGAGCTACGTGAAGAAGGTGTGAGCAACATCGGTATTGCACTTTAATCGTTGAATAAATAGAAAAAGGCATCCTAACTGGATGCCTTTTTTGTTTGTGCGTTTAAGCTGTTATACCTAATGCTGATTACGATTCTTTCGAGTCGGATTTCGGTGGCTCTTGAGCTTCTGGCTCTTTATCCTGCTTCTCCGGCTCATTATCTTCTTCATCGTCATCGCGGCTTTCGATTACGCCGTGCATTTCTTTCCAGCTTTCCCAGCGTTGGTAAGCCAGCTCCTGCATGTCAGTGCTTTTATCTGCTTCGTCGATGATCTCCTCGCCTACGAGGTGTTCAAAAATATCTTCCAACGTTACCAAACCTAGCACGGTACCGTATTCATCAACAACAAGTGCCAGCTGTAAGCGATGAGTCATCATCTGGTCGAATACTTTAGGTAAAGTGGTATTGTTTAGCACCACTTGAATTGGGCGCATGATTGCTCCCAACTGTTTCTGTCCACAACCTGATTGTTGTAGTTTGAACAACTCAAGGCGATGCACAAAACCAATGATGTTATCTTTCTGCTCGCTGTAAACCAATGGGCGTGAGAAAGGCGTATCTTTGTGTTTTTCTAGGAACTCATTGATGGTCATTGTGGCATCGACACGGAATACTACTGGTCGTGGCGTCATAACCTGCGTTACGGGTACATCTTGGATGCCAAGCAAGTTGCTTAAGATTTTTGATTCACCCTCGGCAAACTCACCGCTTTCACGTGCCAGAATCGCCATTGCAGACAGCTCATCACGCATCTTTGGAGCTTCGTGGTTACGAGCAAGACGCTTGGTGATTTGCTCTGAGAACCAAACAAAGGGTGTAAGCGCCCATACCATCCAACGCAATGCGACCGCGGCAGTGGGTGCCAACTGACGCCAGTAGGTCGCGCCAATCGTCTTCGGTACGATTTCTGAAAGCACTAAGATCGCCAATGTCAGCACTGCCGAAAAGATACCTAATGCTTCGCTACCAAATACAACTGCAGCTTGTGCACCAGCAGTGGCCGCGCCGATCGTGTGAGCGATGGTGTTTAAAGTCAGAATAGATGCCAGTGGTCGGTCGATATCTGATTTCAGCTTAGCCAATTGCCCAGCTGCGGGATGCCCCTGTTGATTGAGCTGCGCAATGTAGCTCGGACTGATACTCAGCAGTACCGCCTCCAGCACCGAACAGATAAACGAAATGCCGATTGCAATAGAGATATAAATGGATAACAGCAGCATAGTTGCCCTTGAATGTAGTTTGATAGTGGTTATTTGCAGCTATTATAACCGCAAAAGTGACTTATAAATTGGTCCAAATACCTTGGAAAGCAAGGGTTTTCAGGGGGTATGTGGTAACAAATTGTGAGTTATTACTCATATTATGGCTAAAAGTACGTCAGAAAATCGAAAGATCGCTTACAAACCTTTGCCAGATGGGGCATTTATGTTTTAGAGTGAGACGAATTCGATAACCTATGAGAAGGGAAACCTAATGAACAAGACCCAATTAATCGACTTTATCGCAGAGAAAGCAGACCTATCAAAAGCACAAGCAAAAGCTGCTCTTGAAGCGACTCTTGATGGTGTAACTGGCGCACTTAAAGAGGGTGACCAAGTTCAACTAATTGGTTTTGGTACATTCAAAGTAAACCACCGCGCTGCACGTACTGGTCGTAACCCTAAGACTGGTGACGAGATTCAAATCGCAGCAGCTAACGTACCAGCATTCGTAGCAGGTAAAGCGCTGAAAGAATCAGTAAACTAAGTTAGAATGCACCGAGGTATCCTGCCTCGGTGCAATTTCATGAAAAAACATCTACTCACTTCACTTCTCCTATCTAGCCTTACCCTTTTTGGCTGTTCGTCGGTTGAAACTCCTAATTTAGAACAATTCACGCATTTTTCTGGTGGTAAAGTTGCGGGAGATGCTAGCAGCTTGTACTGGATGACAGAGAAACTCACTCGTGTGAGTACGGCGGCTGATTATGTGACTATGGGGGACAATGGTTGGTTCCAGAGTGATTATCGCTGGGATGAAGGTGAGTTGCGAGAGTTGATTCGAAAAGGCGAGCAAGTTGATACCAAACAAGAGTTGGTGCCTTTTCAAATCCACATCCGTTTCAATAAAGATGGCGAAGCGGTTTACCAACAATATCGTGTTAACCGTAAAGTCTTACCACTTCAGCATGACCAATTAGAGCGCTACAAAGCAGAAGCAAATGACGTAGTGGCATCGGTTAAGGCGCAGTCTCGTAACAATCAGAGCCTTATTCAAGGTTATTGGAATGGTCAATCGTTTGAAACCTGCAAAGGTAAGGTGTTCTCGACACTCGAGTTTAATCAGACGCTGCCAAAATTTATTATCGAGCGTCTCTCATCGGTAGACAGTTATGTGGCTTTTGTCGGCAAGCAGTCACGAAACAAAGCAATGGTCGATGAACTGTTGATGCTCAATGACGATGACTTTGATTGTGTTTCTCGGCCAAAGTTGATCTCTGAATAAACATTGCTTCGAATTCTGTCGAACAAGAATGACCCGTCCTGATATGGGTTGACACTTTTTAACTAAAACGCTCGATGTACTTCATCGGGCGTTTTGTATTTTA
>NZ_JAWOTS010000040.1:0-11302 GCF_033338975.1 Vibrio sp. Vb0349
GGCGCTGGACTAAACAAAGGCCCCCTTTTAGGGGGCTCACACAAAGCCACCTTCTTTAGAAGGTGGTAATTTACTTTCTAATGTATGAAGCTTAGGTTGCACAATATTGTTTCACTATCCAAAAATTAAAACTATTGATATTCTGATATAAGAACTAAAGATTAGGGTATTGGAATGAAAATAGCGGTTGCCGGTACGGGGTATGTCGGGCTCTCTAATGCGATGTTGTTAGCCCAAAACCACCAAGTTGTTGCACTTGATATTGTAGAAAAAAAAGTTGAGTTGCTTAACAACAAGTGTTCACCCATTGTGGATAAAGAAATTGAAGATTTTCTGTCTAATCGAGAACTAGACTTTACTGCTACCACGGACAAAGAGCTCGCCTACAAAGGTGCTGATTTTGTTGTTATAGCAACGCCAACGGATTATGACCCACAAACCAATTACTTTAATACGGCTTCCGTCGAAGCGGTGATAAAAGATGTAATGGCGATTAATCCAAATGCTGTAATGGTAATTAAGTCTACAGTGCCTGTGGGTTATACTGCACGCATTAAGCAAGAGTTAGGTTGTGAAAATATTATTTTCTCGCCAGAGTTTCTTCGCGAAGGCAAAGCACTTTACGATAACCTCCACCCATCTCGCATCATTGTTGGTGAGCGCAGTTCACGTGCTGAGACATTCGCCAATCTTCTAGTTGAAGGGGCGGTAAAAGAAGACATCCCAGTTTTGTTTACTGATTCTACAGAAGCTGAAGCGGTTAAGTTGTTCTCAAATACTTACCTTGCAATGCGCGTAGCTTATTTCAATGAGTTAGATTCTTACGCTGAGACGCATAATCTTGATTCTCGCCAAATTATCGAAGGTGTTGGTTTGGACCCCCGTATTGGTAACCACTACAACAATCCTTCATTTGGATATGGTGGTTATTGTTTACCAAAAGATACCAAGCAACTTCGTGCAAACTATCAAGATGTCCCAAACAGTATTATTGGGGCCATAGTGGAAGCCAATCGAACTCGTAAAGACTTTATTGCTGAGTCTATTCTCAAACGAGAACCTAAAGTGGTTGGGATATACCGTTTGATAATGAAAGCTGGCTCAGATAATTTCCGCGCTTCGTCTATTCAAGGTATTATGAAGCGTATCAAGGCAAAGGGTATTGAAGTGGTGGTGTATGAACCAGTACTTCAGGAAGACGAGTTCTTTAACTCACGTGTAATCAACGACCTGAATGAGTTTAAACAAAGCGCCGATGTGATTGTCTCTAACCGTATGGTTGAAGAACTTACTGATGTGGCTGATAAGGTGTACACGCGAGACCTATTTGGTAGTGATTAGACTTTAGTTAAGATGATCGTGTGTAATCTAATACACAAACAAAAAGGGATGCATGATGCATCCCTTTGTTATTTTTACTCTCAGTAAAAACGAGATTAAGCTTTTGCTTTAGCAGCTGCTTTAGCGATTGCTGCGAAGCTTTTCGCGTCTAGAGAAGCACCGCCAACGAGAGCGCCGTCGATGTCTGGTTGTGAGAAGTAAGCTTCAGCGTTTTCTGGCTTAACAGAACCGCCGTATTGGATGATTACTTGTGCTGCAACTGCTTCGTCTTTCGCTGCGATTAGTGCGCGGATAGAAGCGTGGATGCGTTGTGCATCTTCAGCTGTTGCTGCTTTACCAGTACCGATAGCCCAGATTGGTTCGTAAGCGATGATTGCGCCGTTTAGAGCTTCAACACCGTAAGTGTCGATAACTGCGTTGATTTGACGTGCACATACAGCTTCAGTTTCGCCAGCTTCATTTTGCGCTTCAGATTCACCGATACAGAAAACAGGTGTTAGGCCGTTTTCTTTTAGGAAGTTGAATTTCTTAGCGATGAACTCGTCAGATTCGTTGTGGTATTCACGACGCTCTGAGTGACCGATGATGATGTGAGTAGCACCGAAATCTTTCAGCATTTCTGGAGACATATCGCCAGTGAACGCACCGCTGTTGTTTAGGTCAGTGTTTTGAGCACCTAGGATGATCTTGTTACCGCCTTCAGCGATTACGCGCTCTGCTAGGTCGATGTAAAGTGCTGGTGGAGCGACTGCTACGTCAACACCTTCAACGCCTTCAAGTTCAGCGTTAAGACCAGTTAGCAGCTCAGTTACCATTGCTTTGCTGCCGTTTAGTTTCCAGTTACCCATCACTACAGGACGACGCATAGGAATATCTCCCTTATCTTTAATGTAAATAGTCAATTAATGTAAAAAATCTACGTAGGAATATAACAGAATAATGTGAACAGATCATGATTGGCGTCATGTCTTGTCCGGCTTTCTTTGCTGATTCGACCAAGCATCGATCCTGTTATTTTTGTCAAAAGCAACCGATTGGTGATCGCGTAGACAGAATGATAGTTCATTCCTCGGAAATTGCTGCTGAGATTGGTATTACTACGCGCTGGAATTAATTGTTGTAGAAAGGAATCAAAATGCCAAATCTCGTTTTAGAGTATTCAAACTCGGTGGAAGAACGCGTCAATGTTCAGGGGTTGCTGGAGGATTTACATAAAGCGGCGTTAGAAAGTGGCCTTTTTGAACTCGCGTCGGTGAAATCTAGAACGCTCCGGTGCCACAATTGGTTAATAGGAGAGGAGGGTGATAGCCTCGACTTTATCCATATCAACTTTGATTTGTTATCTGGTCGCTCCCAAGAACAAAAGCGAGAACTGTCACGAGCCTTGATGGCGACACTTCAAGAGCAAGCCAGTCACGTGCACAGTTTAACAGTCAATATCCGAGACATGGATATAGATAGCTTCCAAAAGGTAGTGAACTAGGTGGTGCTGGATTGCCCGAGAATAGCGAGGGGTTATTGTTACGAATTCTCAGCCTGGCTCTGCTTGTTATATGGGCGTTGTGGGCACCCAAGCTTTCGGTGTCCTTTCCAAACTATATCGACTCGGCTAATCTATAACCTTTCTACTTTGGGGTAAAATTTGATGTCGACTAAAGAATTACTGTTTTCTTTTCAAGGACGTATAGACCGTAAAACCTACTGGATTTGGAACGTCATTTACTATGTGTCCATTCTAGGCTTTGGTGCCGGTATCAGCCAACTGCTTCCTACTCTCTCCTATGTGCTTCTTCCTATTTTCTTGGTGATTCTGTTGATCCCTGATTTGGCGATCACCACCAAGCGTTGGCACGACCGCAACAAATCGATCTATTGGCTAGCACTGAATATTCCGTTGATTATCGGACGAATTGCCACGCCAATGACCAGCCCTGCCGCGCAAGAGCCGTCGACCCCACAGATGTTCGTTGCTTCCATTTCTCTGATTTGTGGTTTATGGATTCTAATTGAATGTGGTTTCTTAAAGGGAACATCAGGACCAAATCAATATGGCCCTGAGCCGGAGTAATTGCTTCAAGTATCGTGCGTGCTGAAAGTAGATTCTTAGTCTCGCTAAGGCTCGATTGAGTGACGAGCTCCTTTAATTTAGAGGCTGTTAAACTCACCGTCATTCTGAACTGCGAGGGACGATCGTGATTCAGAATCTATCGTCCGGTTGAGCAGTGGTTAAGCTGAGCGGGAAAGAATAGGAGCTTGCTGTTACTAGATTCTTAGTCTCGCTAAGGCTCGCTAGAATGACGATCCTTTTTGGTTTGGAGGCTGTTAAAGTCATCATCATTCTGAACAGCGAGGGACGAGTGTGATTCAGAATCTATCGTCCGCTTGAGCCCTGGTTAAGCTGTGTGTGAAAGAGTAGGAGTTTGCTGTTACCAGATCCTTAGTCTCGCTAAGGCTCGCTAGAATGACGAACTCTTTTGATTTAGAGGCTGTTAAACTCACCGTCATTCTGAACTGCGAGGGACGAGCGTGATTCAGAATCTATCGTCCGCTTGGGCCCTGGTTAAGCTGTGTGAAAGAGTAGGAGTTTGCTGTTACCAGATCCTTAGTCTCGCTAAGGCTCGCTAGAATGACGAGCTCTTTTTATTTAGAGGCTCTTAAAGTCATCGTCATTCTGAACAACGAGGAACGAGGTGATTCAGAATCTATCATCCGGTTGAGTAGTGGTTAAGCTGAGCGGGAAAGAATAGGAGCTTGCTGATACCAGATTCTTAGTTTCGCTGCGGCTCGCTAGAATGACGATCCTTTTTGGTTTGGAGACTGTGAAAGCCATCGTCATTCTGAACAGCGAAGAACGAGTGTGATTCAGAATCTATCGTCCGATTGTGCGGTGGTTTAGGTGAACGGGAAAGAATAGGAGCTTGCTGATACCAGATTCTTAGTTTCGCTGCGGCTCGCTAAAATGACGAACTTCTCTGGTTTAAAGGCTGTTAAAGTCACTGCCATTCTGAACAGAGAGGTGCGAGTGTGGTTCAGAATCTATCATCCGGTTGAGCAGTGGCTAAGGTGAGAGCAAAAGAATAGGAGCTTGCTGTTACCAGATTCTTAGTCTCGCTAAGGCTCGCTAGAATGACGAACTTTTTTGATTTAGAGGCTGTTAAAGCCACCGTCATTCTGAACAACGAGGAACGAGCGTGGTCCAGAATCTATCGTCCGGTTGAGCAGGAAAGAATAGGAGCTTGCTGTTACCAGATTCTTAGTCTCGCTGAGGCTCGCTAGAATGACGAACTCTTTTGATTTAGAGGCTCTTAAAGTCATCGTCATTCTGAACAACGAGGAACGAGTGTGATTCAGAATCTACGCACAGAGTGCTCCGAGTTTGAAATAAACTGACTGAGCTCGCGAATTACAATGGAAAAGTAACAGCGAATAATGAAGGAGAATGAATCATCGATAAGGCACCTTGCGTTTATATCCTAACGTCAAATAACAACGCCGTTCTCTACATAGGCGTTACCAGTCAGCTGCCCCAAAGAATATGGCAACATAAAAATGGAGTAGTGGAAGGATTTACTAAGAAATACAACGTTCATAAGCTCGTTTACTTTGAGTTATTCGACGATATGGCTATGGCTATAAACCGAGAAAAGCAGCTCAAGCAGTGGAAGCGTGAGTGGAAGTTAGCCTTGGTAAGAGAAACGAACCCTAACTTTCTCGATCTATCTACTGAGTATCAGTAAAAATCATCCCTATCTTTAAACGCGTTTAAGCTAACCACATCCGCTTTTTGTGTCGGTGCGGCTTCCCCTTGTAGCGCTGCTTTGAACTTCACGACCTGTTTTTGCAACTCGTTCATCAATACCACATTGGTGTGATGAGGGTTTTTACACGTGCTGATGACTCTATCAATGTGGCTTTGTTGAGCCCACAATCTTTCTTTCATATCTTCTGATGCGCTCTCGATCATCTCTTTCGCCATCTCATGACGAAATTGCTCAAAAGCTTCTGGGTCTCGCTCTGCCATTCGAACCATTTCATCGAATGGAGGAAGCGTTTGGGATGGGACATGACGTAGATTAGACATCGATGCTCTCCAAATCCTTATGGAAATTGCCTTTAGTTACTAAAAGCCTATACCACTAGACAGAGGAGAGAGGATGAATTCTTCAGCCGTCTCACTTATAAGAGAAGCTTTCAAGCTTTAGATTGAATAAGTGCGGCATGTCGATGTTTGGTTGTGGTGGTTACTGCAGTTGTTGGATGCGGTAAACGCAGCGTCTTTGGCCACTAATGATGTGTTCGGTACGCTCTACTTTGGTGTCACGTCCAAGTAAAGACTGAAAGACACTTAATTCTGATTGGCACAAGCTTGGGCAGCGAGTTGCGGCTTTACAAATCGGACAGTGATTTTCGATCAAGATGAATCCGTTCTCATCTTTCTCGAGCTCTGCCATATAGCCTTCTTGCTCTCTTAATGTGACGAGTGTTTCTAGTTTGCTTTGCAGAGAGTCGCATTGCTCAAGATGCTGACGATAACTTTGTAACGTGAGTTTTTCCCTTTCTGATGTGACTTTTTCCAGTCCATCTTTGCCAAAGATATGTTCGACAGCTTCTATAAACTGAATGGTCAACTCACCGTGACGGTCAGCAAATTGCTCATGACCTTTTTGAGTGAGAGACCAATGACGAGCAGGGCGACCAACTTTTACTTTTACGTCATGGATAGAAAGAATGCCATCATCTTCTAAACTTTGCAGGTGCTGACGAGCCCCCATGGTTGTCATACCTAGCTCAGAGGAGAGTTGTTTTGCAGTGACGGAGCCATCACGCTTAACGATTTGCAATATCCTATCTACGGTCTTCATATACCCACCATTTATACGTCAGTACATATTATGCGCGATAGGGTTAGTAAAGAAAAGTGTTGACTTAATTTGAGTGTGGATTTGTAGGGGCTATGTTCATATGAGCCAATATATGTCGTCATTCTGAACGGCGAGGAATAAGGTGATTCAGAATCTATCGTCCGATTGTGCAGCGGTTAAGGTGACCAGGAAAGAATAGGGGTTTGCTGTTACCAGATTCTTAGTCTCGCTAGAATGACGAGTTCTTTTGATTTAGAGCTTGCTATGGTAACCGTCACTCTGAACAGCGAGGAACGAGGTGATTCAGAATCTATCATCCGGTTGAGCTGCGGTTAAGTCGATCAGGAAAGAATAGGAGTCTGCTGTTACCAGATTCTTAGTCTCTCTGGAACTCGCTAGAATGACGAGTTCTTTCGATTTAGAGCTTATTAAAGTCTCCGTCATTCTGAACAACGAGGAACGAGGTGATTCAGAATCTATCTTTTGGTTGAGCAGCGGTTAAGGCGAGCAGGACAGAATAGGAGTCTGCTGTTACCAGATTCTTAGTCTCGCTGGAGCTCGCTAGAATGACGAGTTTTTTCGATTTAGAGCTTGCTATGGTAGCGGTCATTCTGAACAGCGAGGAACGAGGTGATTCAGAATCTATCGTCCGGTTGAGCAGTGGTTAAGGTGACCAGCAAAGAATAGGAGCCTGCTGTTACCAGGTTCTTAGTCTCGCTGGAGTTGGCTAGAATGACGAGTTCTTTTGATTTAGAGCTTATTAAAGTCACCGTCATTCTGAACAACGAGGAACGAATGTGATTCAGAATCTATTGCCCGTAGTGCGGAAAGAAAGGCTCAAACTCAGACTGAGCGAGAGCCTCGAGAAATGCTTAAAGAATAATATCACGCACTTCTGGATCTTTACGATCTAAGTAGTGAGTCGATTTGATGCGGCGAATAGTTCGGCATCGACCGCGTACGAGCAGCGTTTCTGTGGTTGCAATATTGCCTTGACGAGAGATACCTTCCAGCAAGTCACCTTTAGTGATGCCTGTAGCTGAAAATACCACATTGTCGCTACGAGCCATGTCTTCCATTTTGAGGACAACATTCGCTTTTACGCCCATTTCATCGCAGCGTTTTAGTTCATCTGCGCCGTAAATGCGGTTTTCTTCAGTATCGCCTTTTACTTCGTGACGAGGAAGCAGGCGACCGTGCATGTCACCGTCTAGCGCTCGAATTACCGCTGCTGATACAACCCCTTCTGGCGCACCGCCAATACAGTACATCATGTCCACTTCACTGTCTGGCATACAAGTTAGAATAGAGGCAGCCACGTCACCATCAGGCACCGCAAAAACACGTACGCCCATTGCTTGCATTTCTGCAATAACGTCATCGTGGCGAGGTTTCGCAAGGGTAATAACGACTAGGGTATCAAGTGGCTTGTTCAGGGCCTTTGCTACGTTCTCTAGGTTTTCTTTTAACGGCTTTTCTAAGTCAATTACGCCTTTTGCACCAGGGCCAACAACCAGTTTTTCCATGTACATATCTGGCGCTTTAAGAAAGCTGCCTTTCTCACCTGCGGCAAGTACGGCTAGTGCGTTCGATTGTCCCATTGCCGTCATACGCGTTCCTTCAATCGGGTCGACTGCAATATCTACTTCATCACCACCAATACCCACTTGCTCACCAATGTACAGCATTGGCGCATCATCGATTTCACCCTCACCAATGACAATTTCACCACTGATATCTGTTTTGTTCAGTAGCGTGCGCATAACTTCAACAGCTGCGCCATCGGCTGCGTTTTTATCGCCACGGCCAAGCCATTTGTAACCAGCCAGAGCTGCACCTTCAGTCACACGGGAAAATGCCATTGCTAAATCGCGTTTCATGATGTCTCCAAGTAAGCAAGAGGGAAGAAGAATTTGCGCGGCGATTCTATCACAAGGTCGAGTAAACGTTTGCCTTTTTGCGAGGCTTTTACTTTATCTAACTTGAATTTGATCAATACTTAGGGCGATTTTCAGCGTAGCGAGACGCAAAATCCTTGCTCAAAAATGCTTCGGCGACAAGAAAAGTCAGCGTTTAGTGAGATTGCGCTGATTTTTTGACCGAATGATGCAAAATATCGAATATAGTGAGTGTTTCTCATCGCGACGCTGAGTAGAATGAACCTTATATAGGTTAGGTGTGCATCAATCTCGCACATCGTCCCAACGGAATAACATAGGTAGGCCAAGATGTCTTTTGAAGTACTAGAACAACTAGAATCTAAAATTCAAACTGCAGTTGACACAATCACTCTTCTTCAGATGGAAGTCGAAGAGCTGAAAGAAGATAAAGCTAAACTTGCGGAAGAAGCGAACGAGCTTCGCTCTCAACGTGAAGAGCTAGAGCAAAAAGCACAACAAGCACAGCAAGAGCACGCACAATGGCAAGAGCGCATTCGTGCACTACTTGGCAAAATGGACGAAGTGGAATAATTCGGCTTCTTCATTCCAAATTAAAAACACCCGCGTTAAGCGGGTGTTTGTGTTTTAGGGAAGTAGAAAATGTTAAGACAAGGCTAGGCGCTAAGAGCCAAGAGAAGACCCTATAACTTAGGCGCCTAAGACTCGTTATGCTTCTTCATCCAACTCTAAATCAATATTCAATGGTTCAGGCGACAGGATAATTCCGGTGCTATCAGCATAAATATAATCTTCAGGTAAGAAGCTGACGCCGCCAAAGTTGACTGGTACATCCAATTCACCAATACCCTGGCTGGTCGCTCCAACAGGAATAGAAGCGAGGGCTTGAATGCCTAAATTCATATCTTCAAGTTCATCGACTTCACGAACACAACCGTAAACGACAATGCCTTCCCACTCGTTTTCTTCCGCAATGGTTGCGATTTCTGCATCGATAAGGGCTTTACGTAGGGAACCGCCACCGTCAATTAACAAAACGCGACCAAGTCCATCTTGCTCTAATGTCTCGCGGATCAACGAATTATCTTCAAAACACTTGATGGTGGTGATTTGCCCGGCAAATGAAGCGCGACCGCCAAAGTTACTGAACATTGGTTCAACCACATCTACCTGGTCGAGGTAGATATCACAGAGTGCTGAGGTATTGTATTCCATAGCGTACCTTTCTAAACAGAAATTGGTTGTCTTTGAGTATATCTAGGCATTAAGTCAATGCAATGACAATCCTTTTTTAACTTACTAGAGTTTGAGCTACCACAATTGTTGCAAACAAAACGTTGGTGACTAGAGAGCATTTCACGATGACTGGCATCATTGGTGCTATCTGAGCGGGCTTTTGTGTATGCCAAACTGCTTTACCATGATCGGCCACGAAATAAATACTAAGTAAGAATGGCAAGCTAATCCAAACGGGTTTGTCTTGAATTAACAAGTAAGCCGCAAAGGCAAGGATAGCTCCGCCAAGTAAAATAAAGTGGTACTGTTTGGCTTTACGTTGACCTAAGCGTACCGCCACCGTACGTTTACCACACTCTCGGTCGTTCTCTATATCACGCATATTGTTGATGTTGAGTACTGCAACGGCGAGTAAACCGCAGCCTAAAGCAGGTAAGAATAGCGTGGTGTCTACGTGACCAGTATGCAAGAAGTAGGTACCGGATACGCCGAGTAGACCAAAAAACAAGAACACTGATATATCGCCAAGCCCCACGTAACCGTATGGTTTGCTACCCATGGTATAAGCAATGGCAGCGAGAATGGCCAGAATTCCCAGCCCGATAAATGTGACAATGCTTTCCAGTGAACTTAGTGAATAGAAAACCAACACCAAGCCTGAAATGGCGGTCAGAACGATGTTAAAGATAATCGCTTGTTTCATCTGTTTAGCACTTACCGCGCCTGACTGCATCGCTCGTAATGGGCCGAGGCGTTTGTCGTTATCTGTACCTTGAACGGCATCGCCATAGTCGTTTGCCAGGTTGGACAGAATTTGCAGCAATGTCGCGGTTACGAAAGCCATGATGGCAATCGTCAGTGAGAAATGACCCGCCGAGTAGGCGAGCACGCTACCTGTTAAGATAGAGACCAATGCCAGAGGTAATGTTTTTGGACGAGCGGCTTCAAGCCAGATCTGTAGAGATTGTTTCATGGAAATTTCGTGCTAGTAACCAATGTGCCCAGTATAAGCACAAAGAGGCAGATACGCTATTGACCTAAAACAACTCAACTAGAAGTCAAAGAGTTATTCAGAATCTATCGTCCGATTGTGCGGTGGTGAAGGCGAGTGGGGAAAGAAAGGCGTTTGCTGTTAGCAGATTCTTAGTCTCGCTTGAGCTCGCTAGAATGACGAGATCTTTTTGATTTAGGTGTTGTCAAAGTTACCGTCATTCTGAACAACGAGTGTGATTCAGAATCGATCATCCGATTGTGCGGTGGTGAAGGGGAGTGGGAAAGAATAGGCGTCTGCTGTTACCAGATTCTTAGTCTCGCTTGAGCTCGCTAGAATGACCAGGTCTTTTGATTTAGATGTTGTCAAAGTCACCGTCATTCTGAGCAACGAGGAACGAGTGTGATTCAGAATCTATCGTCCGGTTGTGCAGTGGTTAAGGTGAGTGGGAAAGAAAGGCGTTTTCTGTTAGCCGATTCTTAGTCTCGCTTGAGCTCGCTAGAATGACTAGGCCTTTTAATTTAGATGTTGTCTAAGTCACCGTCATTCTGAACCGCGAGGAACGAGTTTGATTCAGAACCTATCGTCCCAATAGTGCCGTGGTTAAGGTGAGTGGGAAAGAATAGGCGTCTGCTGTTACCAGATTCTTAGTCTCGCTTGAGCTCGCTAGAATGACGAGATCTTTTTGATTTAGATGTTGTCAAAGTCACCGTCATTCTGAACAACTAGTGTGATTCAGAATCTATCGTCCGGTTGTGCAGTGGTTAAGGTGAGTGGGAAAGAATAGGAGCTTGCTGTTAGCTGAGTCTTAGTCTCGCTTGAGCTCGCTAAAATGACGAGGTCTTTTGATTTAGATGTTGTCAAAGTCACCGTCATTCTGAACAGCGAGGAACGAGTGTGATTCAGAATCTATCGTCCCGGTTGTGCGGTGGTGAAGGTGAGTTGGAAAGAATAGGCGTCTGCTGTTACCAGAT
>NZ_JAWOTS010000040.1:11402-18653 GCF_033338975.1 Vibrio sp. Vb0349
TGAGCTCGCTAAAATGACGAGGTCTTTTGATTTAGATGTTGTCAAAGTCACCGTCATTCTGAACAGCGAGGAACGAGGTGATTCAGAATCGATCATCCGATTGTGCAGTGGTGAGGGTGAGTTGGAAAGAAAGGCGTTTGCTGTTAGCAGATTCTTAGTCTCGCTTAAGCTCGCTAGAATGACGAGATCTTTTGATTTAGGTGTTGTCACAGTGGTCGTCATTCTATACAAAAAGCCCAGAAACAAGGTTCTGGGCTTTGGTGGGATAGATTGCGGTTAAAGAATAAAGCGGCTTAGATCTTCATCTTCAATCGTGTCGCCTAGGCGCTCTTTCACATAAGCGGAATTAATAACGAATTTAGCGCCAGATTGCTCCGCTGCGTCGTAAGAGATTTCATCCATTAAGCGTTCCATAACGGTGTGTAAGCGACGAGCACCGATGTTTTCGGTGCTTTCGTTGACCGTCCATGCCGCTTCCGCGATTTGCGTGATGCCGTCTTCTGTGAATTCGATGTCCACATCTTCCGTTTTCATCAACGCAACGTACTGCTCTGTTAGAGAGGCTTTTGGTTCTGTCAGAATGCGTTTGAAGTCGTTGCTGCTTAGTGCTTCTAGCTCAACACGAATTGGTAGACGACCTTGCAATTCTGGGATCAAGTCAGATGGTTTTGCCACTTGGAATGCACCAGATGCAACAAACAGAATATGGTCTGTTTTTACCATGCCGTGCTTGGTTGATACCGTGCTGCCTTCAATCAATGGAAGTAGGTCGCGCTGAACACCTTCGCGTGAAACGTCTGGGCCTGAGCTCTCGCCGCGTTTACAGATCTTGTCGATCTCATCGATAAATACGATGCCGTTGTTTTCAACGTTGAAAATCGCTGCTTCTTTTAGCTCTTCTTGGTTTACCAGTTTCGCCGCTTCTTCTTCCGCTAACGCTTTCATTGCGTCTTTGATTTTCAGCTTACGTTTTTTCTTAGTGTCGCCTGCCAGGTTTTGGAACATGCCTTGCAGCTGGTTAGTCATCTCTTCCATACCAGGAGGCGCCATGATCTCTACGCCCATCTGCGGTGCGGCTACGTCGATTTCAATTTCTTTATCGTCTAGTTGGCCTTCACGCAGTTTCTTACGGAAGATCTGGCGAGTGTGAGAAGACTCTTCCGTTTGCTCTGCTTGACCCCAGCTATCACGTGCTGGTGGCAGTAGCGCATCAAGAATGCGTTCTTCCGCTTGCTCTTCTGCGCGGAATTTCACTTTCTCCATCGCTTGTTGATGCGTCATTTTCACAGCGACATCGGTTAGGTCACGGATGATGGTTTCAACTTCTTTACCAACGTAACCCACTTCGGTGAATTTTGTCGCTTCAACTTTGATGAAAGGGGCATTTGCTAGTTTTGCAAGGCGTCGTGCGATTTCAGTCTTACCAACACCAGTAGGGCCAATCATCAAGATGTTTTTTGGTGTCACTTCGGCACGCAAGCTTTCTTCAAGCTGCATGCGGCGCCAGCGGTTACGAAGTGCAATCGCAACCGAACGCTTGGCTTTTTCTTGACCGATAATGTGGCGGTTCAATTCATGAACGATTTCGCGAGGCGTCATTTCAGACATATTCTTTCCTTACTTCGTTACGATTACGCGGTTGGTTTTTCAAGCTCTACTGTTGAGTCTAGCTCTTCTACCGTGTGGTGATGGTTAGTGAAGACACAAATATCACCCGCGATATTGAGAGATTTTTCCGCGATCTCACGAGCATCTAGATCTGTGTTTTCTAGTAGGGCGGTTGCGGCAGCTTGTGCGTAAGCACCACCAGAGCCAATCGCAATCAGGTCGTGTTCTGGCTGTACGACATCACCATTACCGGTAATGATTAACGATGCGGTTTCGTCGGCAACGGCAAGTAAGGCTTCGAGCTTGCGCAAAGCACGATCGCTACGCCAGTCTTTGGCTAGCTCAACTGCCGCTTTGGTTAGGTGACCTTGGTGCATTTGCAGTTTGCTTTCGAAGCGCTCAAAAAGGGTGAAGGCATCCGCAGTACCGCCGGCAAAGCCCGCTAGTACTTGGTTGTTGTATAGGCGGCGAACTTTGCGCGCATTACCTTTCATTACGGTATTGCCTAGAGATACTTGGCCATCACCCGCGATGACGACTTTATTATTTCGACGTACAGATACAATGGTAGTCACAGTCGACCTCTTGATTATTTCTCTTTGGATTTAATTCAGTATATGGGGGAGGAGAAATGGGGATTCAAGGGGGCAAAAAGAAAGGCCCTAGGATCTTAGCTCCTAGGGCCTGAGTTTAAAGATTTTCTTTCCAAATCGCACACGGCTCGATTTTCGCGCGTTGCAGTTTATGACGGTCACGTTCTGCATCACGTTTGAACTTATACGGACCTAGCACCACGCGATACCATGAACTGCCTTCTTTCTTACGAATCTTGCTCGACATCCCTTGGAACGCGATTGCAAGCTTGCGCTCTTCGGCTTGTGCCTGAGTTTTGTACGCGCCACACTGCATGATGTAAGGAATTTTAGAAACTTCAATTTCTTTGGCCACAACTTCAACTTCACGTTTCGGTAGTGACTCAACATATTCCCATTTTTCTTCTGGTGGTGGCGGCAAGTCTTTTTTCGGCTTTGGTTTGCTTACAGTGGTTGTTGGCTGCTTCACGACTGGTTGTTTAGGTTCTGGGTCGCTACTCAAAAGGTAAAGACCATAGCCAAAACCGCCCACGAGCAAGATAGCGAGCAGGCCACTGCGCCAAGGTTTTTTTCTTCTCGGCGGCTGTTTTTTTGTCGACTTTTTTGGGGCGCCTCGCCCCCGTCTTACATAATCTCTATTTGCCACGGTTATTTCTGGTCATCAAGGATTCTTGCAAATATGTTAATCCAGAACGAGTTGAGAAAACACCCTATTGATAGAATCTTGATAGCTAAAGCGCGACAACGCCCGAGTGTAGGAGTGTGTTTCTGTTCTCGCTTATATTTATTCGGGGATATACAAAAAGCAGGAGGGGTAAATAAAAAAGCGGCGCCTTAGCACCGCTTTGGGGATGAATACCTAATCTTCAGGTTAAGGGCGCTGTGGTGGCGCTGCACTTCCACGAATGACGAGATTAGTTTCAAGCAGACGCGAGCCTGAATGCACGTCGTGGCCTTTTAACATCTCGAGCATCATTAGCATCGCTTGTCGACCAATCTCATAGCGAGGTTGAGAGATGGTGGTCAACGGTGGATCGCAGTACTGAGCGAAGTTAATGTCATCAAAGCCCACAACAGAGAGATCTTGCGGTACTCGTAAGCCAAGCTTTTTCGCTTCTTGAATTGCGCCGATGGCCATTGTGTCACAGTGACAGAAAATAGCCGTTGGTGGTTCTGGCAATTCGAGCAGTTTACGAACGGCTTTTGCTCCGCCATCAAAAGAAAACTCAGTAATGACACTATATTGTGGATCTTTATTGATGCCGGCACGGCGCAGGGCTTGTTGGTAGCCTTGCTGGCGGAACTGACACAATATTGCTGTATCTGGTCCAGAGATTTGAGCAATGCGTTTATGACCTAATTGGGTCAGGTAATTCACTGCTTCAAATGCAGAGGTCAGGTTATCAATATGTACTGTCGGAAGCTCGAGTTCAGGCGCAAATTCACACGCCATTACCATCGGAGGTAAGTTCTTTTGCTCTGGCTTACTGACATCGAATGGTAGATCTGTACCAAGCAGTAGCATTCCATCTGCCTGCTTAGTAAATACGAGGTTAACGAAAGAGCTTTCGCGTTTCTTCTGTTGTCCGCTATCGCCCAGCAGGACTAGATAACCATGTTCCATGGCTGCATCTTCAATACCGCGAATAATTTCAGAAAAATAAGGATCACAGATGTCGGGAACGATAGTAACAATGGTTTTTGATTCGTTTCTACGTAAGTTACGCGCTAATGAGTTTGGAGAATAACCCGCTTCAAGTACGGCATCTTCTACTCTCTTTCTTGTAGAAGAAGAGACTTTCTCTGGATTCATTAAGGCTCGAGATACCGTAGCCGTAGACACTCCCGCAAGCTGGGCAACATCCTTCATTGTCGCCATAGTTTTAACCTCTCATTTATTTTTTGCCAAGATGACGTTATTCCGGTTTGAAATCAGAGTAATCAAACCGAGTTAGAGCTGTGTTTGCTCTTCGCTCAGTTCGTGTTAACGAGTGGGAAAATGGATTCTTCACCGCGATATCAATTTGTGGGAATAGTCATTGTTTTAATCTAAGCCTGTGCAAACAAGTCACTTTAGACTTTTCTAATTTGGATAGTCTATTCATTTCTAAAGTGAAAGTTACGGTCTGTTTAACAAAAATTGTAATCTTGGTGTGATTCTGGTCACATTAAATGGTAATTCATTACATAGTTAAACGTTTGCTAGCTGAGATCTTGTGGTTCTATGTCTAAATTCCAGCGTACTTTCTTAGCATTTGGCAACAACTCAATAGCAGGTTTGGCACTGGTTAATAACTTTTGCATCAATGAACGATGCTGAGTTTGCAGTAATAGTTGCCAACGGTATTTACCAGCCCGCTTGGCCAAAGGTGAAGGAGTAGGGCCTAACACCATGCAGGAATCATCGAACAGAGGGTGTGACTCTAACGTAAAGCGAACCTGACGCAGGAAGTCTTCAACTACCTCACTTTGGTTCGCCTCTGCTTTAAACAGAGTCAAGAAACTATAAGGCGGAAGCTGAGCCAGTTTGCGTTCTTCCAGAGCAGTCATAGCAAAGTGGCGATAGTCTTTTTGAAGCAGGGCTTGCAGCAAGCTGTGCTCAGGATGGTGGGTTTGTAGGATAACCTCGCCAGGTTTACTTGCGCGGCCGGCACGACCTGCGACCTGAATAAACAACTGCGCTAGTCGCTCGGAAGCGCGGAAGTCACTACTATAGAGAGAGCCATCAACATCCAAAAGAGCAACGAGCGTTACATTTGGAAAATGGTGCCCCTTAGCCAGCATTTGGGTGCCAATCAGAATTTGATGTTCACCTTTGCGAATCGATTCAAGGGCATCTTCCAAACTACCTTTGCGACGTGTGCTGTCTCTGTCGATGCGAATGGCGTTGTATTCTGGAAATAACTGAGCCAATTGTTGTTCGAGTTGTTCCGTTCCTACGCCGACGGTAACCAATTGGGTTGAACCACACCCCTGACATTGATGAATCACCGGTTGTTGTGAGCCGCAGTGATGGCAGCGTATTTCGTTGCTGTAATGGTGGAACGTATAGTACGCATCACAGCGTTTACATTCTGCAATCCAACCGCATTCATGGCACATCAAAGCGGGCGAAAAGCCTCGACGGTTAAGAAACAACATTACTTGATTGCCCGCTTTTAAATGCTTGCGCATCTCGGCAATCAGTTGGGCAGATAAACCACTTTCTAAATACTGACCTTTTACATCTAACACTTTATTAGTGGTTGGCACGGCAGAGCCAGCTCGTTGGGTTAGTGTTAAATGGTGATATTTGCCTGACAAGGCATTGTGTAATGTCTCCAGTGCAGGTGTGGCTGAGCCCAGAACAATCGGAACTTGTTCTTTATGAGCGCGCATTACAGCAACATCGCGTGCATGATAACGCAAGCTATCTTGCTGTTTGTAAGAGGTGTCATGTTCCTCGTCCACAATGATAATCCCGAGATCAGCAAAAGGCGCGAGTAGGGCAGAGCGTGTGCCGATAATGATTCCGGCCGCTTTGTCGCGTGCAGAAAGCCACGCATTCAGACGCTCCGTCTCGTTTAACCCGGAGTGGATGACGTCAACTGGCACATTAAAACGGCGTTTAAAGCGGTTGATGGTTTGGGGCGTTAAGCCAATCTCTGGTACTAAAACCAAGGCTTGTTTCCCTTGCTCTAAAACTGGCTTGATAAGGTTGAGGTACACTTCTGTCTTACCTGAGCCCGTGACGCCTTCTAATAAATAGGAGGCAAAACCTGTTTGGCTATTTACACTCGCAATAGCCAGCGCTTGTTCGTGGTTGAGCTTTGGCTTTTCGACGTCGCATTCAACGTGCTGTCCCCACTGGGTGATTACAGGCTTCTTCTCGATACGTTCAATCCAGCCTTTCTCTTCTAAAGACTTTAGTACTGTTGAGGCTATCTCTTGGTCGACAAATTCCTGGTGAGGCAAAGCGCCGTTAACCAACATTTGCAAGACCTTCTGTTGTTTGACCGCTCGACGATCAAGCCCTTGCATCAGCTTGTCTTTACCGGATTCGGTAATTTGCCACTCTTGTAGCGTCGCAAAATCTGCAGGCTTTCCTTTACGTAGAGCTGCTGGCATCGCATTGTGTAGCGTATCTCCAAGTGGGTATTGGTAGAACTGGCTGCACCAAGTCAGCAACGAATAAAGCTTTTCAGACCATATCGGCTGAGAATCAAGAACTGCTTTGATTGGCTTGAGTTGATCTTTGGGAAAGTCCGAGTGATTAACCATCGCGGTGACGATGCCAACTAACGTTTGACGTCCAAAAGGTACGGATACGCGTCCGCCAATGATCGGAAACAGGTGCCCCGGAATGGCGTAATCAAATTGTTTGTCGAGCGGAACGGGTAATGCCACTCTAGCAATGGTTGGACGCATAAATTCTTAGCTATTAAAAAAGAGGGAAAGGAAATGAGAGTCTATTAAAATCGGTATGGAAATTCGAGTAAAGCAATGCGATTCAGCGTGAATCGTTCCTCTATGATTAGTCTGGCTAAAAAAGTGGCGAAAAAGTTGCCAAATGTGTTGATCCGAGCAATGTGATTCTTTACTATATCGCGCCTTGAGATATGGCTTCGGCAATTAGTTGATGCGGTATCCCATTTTATTATTAATTGCGTGTGGTGTGCGGCTTAGATTCGTATAGCGACACGGCCTACTATTGAGGTTATCCCATGAAAGCTGGTATCCACCCAGAATACAAAGCAGTAAAAGCGACTTGTTCTTGCGGCAACTCTTTTGAGTTCAACTCTACTCTAGGTAAAGAGTCTATCCACCTAGACGTATGTGACAAGTGTCACCCATTCTACACTGGTAAGCAACGTATCGTTGATACAGGCGGCCGTGTTGATCGCTTCAACAAGCGTTTCGGTGCACTATCAAGCGGTAAGAAATAATAGCAGCCGCTATTACGATTACAGTTTAGAAAAGGACGCTTCGGCGTCCTTTTTGTTTTCAGCCCTAAACCACCTACTTCAGTAGGTGGTTATCATCCGTTTCGGCTTTGCCTGTAAAACTACTC
>NZ_JAWOTS010000041.1:0-18472 GCF_033338975.1 Vibrio sp. Vb0349
GAATGGTACTTTGTTGTTCGCTACTCAGCCGAACGGTCAGAAACTCGCTCACTGATCCCTCCAAAACGACGGCGAACTACGGTCACCGTTTCTCTATTTGTACTTTGCAAAAGGCTTCGGATACGTACACGTGATTCATCCACCAACACTTGTGCATCCAATTCAAAAAAGGCGCTATCCACACCCAAATAGCCTTTGGCGTTTTTCTTTACATCTTCACTTAAGCCAGCCATTTCTGACTCTGCTAAAAATTCATCAATGCTATCCCACCCATCAAATGGGCGTTTTTCAATTAGCTGAATCGCATCACTACTGCTTAAGTTTGGTGAGAACATTGCCACCAAAATCGGAGTTTGCTCAACATCAATCGTATTCACGTTTAAACGCCAGTCATCACTTGGCAATGCACAGACCAACGGCTCCAATTTTTGGAAAATTTCACCACTCACCTGATAGACAGCCCGTAACTCGGAAGCATCTGCCATCCAACCATTTGATGCCAAATAGGAAGGTTTCATCGCTTCATATGTGCTGTCTTCAACCCCAGTAGTCGAACGGACAGAGTCATCAGCATCAATGTATTCCCAAGTAGAGTCTGCAATGATTTCTGCTTGATATGGCTCGACATCCAACTCTTCTAATAGGCGCTGCAATACATTCACTAAATATGGTCTTGTAATTTGCTGACCCGTTGGTTGCACACGACTCAATACATTTAGATTAAAGCACGCTTGCTTGTCTCTAATTCGTCCCGCCGCTTGACCATAATCTAACGGATAGACTTGCTCTTTTATCGCCCACGGTTGACTCATATTAATCGTGTCGGTGTCTTTATAACTTTGTTCGATACCCACTTTTGCTAGCGCCTCGACGCCAAGGCTGTACCAGTACGCTTGCTGGTAATTGATTTGATTAGCGCCTCGCTGAAACTGTAAGAACAAACGTTCCGACATGCTGGCGGCAACCGTCGCCATAATCGCCAGCAACATCAACACTATAATCAAAGCAACACCGCGCTGACGGTTAACCATTATTGCTGTCTCCTGAACTTTCCTCTTTCTGACTCAATGTGCCATCAGGAGTGAGATAAGTGCGGGCAATTTCTCCATAATCTTTGAGAGTGAGAACAACAGAAACCGCTTTCGGCAGCGCTTTTTCTTCAGCCCACTCTTTTTTCCATTGCTTACCATCATAGAAACGCATATCAAATGACTCGACCTGCGTTAGCAATGGAGTAACAGTACCTTGTTGCCCAACCGGCGTATCAGGATAGCGCCACCATACTCGCTGCAGTGTTTCTTCTTTTAAGCGATAGCCAACCTTGGTTACTTCTCCACGAGGGAACTGCTGCTGAGGGTTGTGCCAACCTAAACGGGCAAACATCAGTCCTTTGGTATCGGAGTCCAACAGGTAATCGGACCAAAAAATTAGCCGGCTAGCAGGCTCTTCACCATTAGTACGCGTTTGACGCATCGCCATTTGACGAAAATCGTTATCCATCATCACCATGGCACGCTGAATTTCGTTTAAGCGTTGGGTTCGTTCTTGTGATAGCGCATTGCTACGCTGTACTTGCGATACCACTTGGTACGCAGCGACACTTAAACTGGCAAAGATGGCAATCGATACCAACACTTCAATAAGTGTAAAACCTTTTACCCTTTGGCGCGTGTTTGCGCGGGGATGATTATTGCGCCACATAGCTTCGTACCGTTACTACAGGGCTCGCGCTTTTCTCTACCGAGACGCTCACATCAAATGCTTTCAGCAATGGCTGCGTCGTGGCGACTGGCGTGACTTTCCAGAACCAAGTGCGTCCTGCCAGCTCTTCTGTGCCGTTTTTCGCTTTGAGTTCTCCGGTATTCAACATCACATTTGCCATCTGATTATCCACAACCATGGCTGCAAACATTTTTTCTTCTAAATAACTGATTGTATTAATATGCTGGCTCACGGAGCGAATGACACTGATGGCAGCGGTGGCGAAAATTGCCAGTGCGACCAATACTTCCAGTAAGGTCATGCCTCTCGTCCGGCGATGACTCAAATTGGGGCGAGCTTGCTTAAAATTGCGCATTCTCATCCTCTTTCACTTCTTCGCCCGGAGCTAATAACAAAATTTGTCCACTTTCTTTGCCAATGACTCGCCAACCGTCATTAAAGGCATCACCATTTTGCGGAAAAAAAGACAGGGTAAATGGCGTGACTTCGGCGCTGGAAAAGATAAACACTTGCGGTGGCTCAATTTTCTTTTCGTCCTCTTCTTCTGCGAACATGTCTTCATCAAAAAGAGAGCCTGGTTTGAATAAGCGCTCATCATTATCCCAAGCACCACCTCCGAGTTCGAGTTGTAGCGTAATATCTTCTTCTAGCTTGGTTTTGCTCGGAATCTGCTTTAATTTCAGAGGCTGCCAACCTTCTGAGGTTAAACTCAGTAAAGAGTAGGTCGATTTGGCATCATCCACTCGAACGCCAAAATCTTTACCGCTCAGCACCGCTTCTTCATTGAGCAGCTGTAAACGCTGAAAAAAGCTTTGAGCATACTGTTTGGAAAGATCTTTTTGGCTAGTCGGTAATGTCGAGATCACGGCCACAGCCGTAAGAGATAGCAAAACCAGCACCAATAGAATTTCTATCAATGTAAAACCGTTATGTTTTCGCATTTGTTTCATTAGTGCTGGCTTAGGCTCAATTATTGGAAGTCTTGCATGTTCCAGTTGCCAATATCTGCAGCTGGACCTTCTCCACCTTCTTGGCCATCTGCGCCTAGAGTGAAGATATCGATTGTACCGTTATCACCTGGGCTTAAGTATTGGTACTGGTTGCCCCAGGGGTCATTAGGAAGACGTTTGATGTAACCACCATCACGGTAGTTGCGTGGCTCTGGGTTAGATGGCTTGCTAACCAATGCTTCTAGACCTTGGTCCGTTGTTGGGTAAACGCTGTTATCCAACTTGTACATATCTAGGGCATTTTCCAGCGCTACGATGTCCGTAATCGCTTTTTGTTGGTCAGCCTTCTCTTTGTTACCCAATAGGTTTGGAACAACGAAACTTGCCAAAATACCAAGGATAACGACAACAACCATCACTTCTAAAAGTGTAAAACCCTGTTGTTTACTACGCTTAAACTTCATTTTTTTCTCCGAAAGTTAGATTAAAGCCATGCCGTTAGTAGACACGTCTTAATTCGAAATTATCCGCTCATCAAATTATTCATTTCTAGCATTGGCATCAAGGTCGCCATCACAATGAACAACACTAATCCAGCCATTAATGCAATCAGCGCAGGAGTAAACACACCCAGAGCAATATTGACTGTTGATTCAAAGTTTTGATCTTGGTTATCGGCTGCCCGCGTCAACATGCTCTCTAATTCACCACTTTGCTCACCACTGGCGATCATGTGTAGCATCATTGGTGGAAACAAGCGGGTTTGGTCCAACGCCTTACGCAAACTGGCGCCCTCTCGGACGTTATCCGCTGCAAGCAACACTTGCTGCTTCACATAACGGTTAGACATAACATCTACCGCAACGCGCATACCCTCGAGAATTGGAATCGCACTGGAAGTACAGATCGAAAGTGTTCGCGCGAATCGTGCGGTATTCAAACCTCGAGAGATCTTACCTATTAGCGGTAAGCTCAAGATTTTTCTGTCCCAAGCTAAGCGAAAGTCTGGCTTTTGCAACGCCAGTTTGAGGCCATAGAAAAGCGCCACCAGCACAACGAAAATAATCAGCCCCCAATCTTGCACAAACTCACTGGCTGCCAGTAAAAATTGCGTCGATTGAGGTAACTCTTGGCCCATCTGAATGATGGGTTCAATGATTTTAGGAACCACTGTCGCCAATAAGAACGAAACGATGACAACCGCGAATACCACCAAAACTACAGGATAAATCATTGCTTGAAGCAATTTAGATCGCATCTTTTGGCGGTTTTCGACATAGTCTGCCAAACGCTCTAATACGGTATCGAGGTGACCTGATTTTTCGCCCGCCGCAACCATGGAGCGGTACAGTTCATCAAACACGTGTGGGTAATCGGCAAAACTGTCGGCGAGCGGATAACCCTCGGTTACTTTCGAGCGAACCGCAGCCAACATAGAACGAATCCTCGGCTTTTCAGCCTGCTCAGAGACCGCACGCAAACACTCTTCCAAAGGCATTCCTGATTGGACTAGCGTAGACAATTGCCGTGTGATGAGTGCCAGCTCAGATGTCGAGATGCCGCGCTTAAAGCTGACTGAACCTGAAGACTTAGCCGATTTAGCTTTCGTCTCGACCACTTCAATCGGGATCATCCCTTGCTCTTTGAGTCGCTGGCGCACCTGTCGGGCGTTGTCCCCTTCTATCGTGCCTTTTTTATGCTTGCCTTTTGCATCTAGCGCTTTGTACTCAAATGCCGCCATTAGGTTTCCTTCGTCACTCGCATCACTTCTTCAAGTGACGTAATACCACGACGTACTTTGCTTAAACCATCACTGCGAATACTTGGCGTATGGGCGCGAACGGCTCTCTCAATTTCTTGTTCACCAGACTCTCGATGAATCAACTCTTGCACTTGCTCATCAACCATAATGAGCTCGTGGATACCTGTTCGACCTCGGTAGCCTTTTTGGTTGCACGCTTCACAGCCTTTTGCTCGGTGCAGTTCTAACGGTTCATGCGCTTCCATACCAAACAGTTTTTTCTGTTCCGCATCGGCTTCATACGGCTCTTTACAGCTTGGACAAAGCGTTCGAACTAAGCGCTGTGCTAACACACCCAATAACGATGAAGAAATAAGGAATGGCTCAATACCCATATCACGTAGACGCGTAATCGCACCCACTGCGGTGTTGGTGTGGAGAGTCGACATTACCAAGTGACCCGTTAAGGACGCTTGCACTGCAATTTGTGCGGTTTCTAAGTCACGGATCTCACCGACCATCACCACATCCGGGTCCTGACGCAGAATGGCACGCAAGCCGCGCGCAAACGTCATGTCGACCTTTGGGTTCACCTGAGTTTGACCGATGCCATCAATATCAAATTCGATCGGGTCTTCAACCGTTAGAATGTTGCGTTCGTTGCTATTGATCTCTTGCAAGCCAGCGTACAAGGTGGTGGATTTACCAGAACCTGTCGGGCCCGTCACCAAGATGATACCGTGAGGGCGGCCAATCAAGTGACGGAAGTTGTCATGCACTGAAGGGGTCATTCCCAAACTATGTAAATCAAGACGAGTCGCGTTTTTATCCAACAGACGCATTACCACGCGCTCCCCATGAGAGGACGGCATCGTAGATACACGCACGTCCACCGCACGACCACCGATACGCAACGAAATACGGCCATCTTGAGGCACACGCTTTTCTGCGATATCTAGTTTAGCCATAACCTTCACACGAGAAACCAGCAAAGGCGCTAGCTTACGACTTGGGGTCAGAACTTCACGCAATACGCCATCGACACGGAAACGAATCGAAAGGGTTTTCTCGAACGTCTCAATATGAATATCCGACGCACCTTCTTTGATCGCTTCGCCCAACATGGCGTTGATCAATTTGATGATTGGCGCATCGTCTTCCGATTCTAATAAGTCTTCATCATGCGGCAGTTCTTCAGCCAAAGAGAAGAAATCATCGCTATCAGCACCAATATCTTCCATCAACTGACGCGCTTCAGACGAGTCGCGTTGATATGCTTCAGTCAGCTTTTTATCAAAGGCTTCTTTATCGATAGGTTGCGGTACGAAGCTTTTCTTTAATACACGACGGACTTCAACCAGAGCCGCAGGGTTAAGCGGCTCGACATAGTAAAGAATAGGTGGACGCTCAGGATGCTCTGTCTCCAGCACCAGTTTAAAGCGGTTGGCAAAACTGAATGGCAGACGACGCATACTTGGCGCTGTGTCTAACATATCAACCATTAGTTGTTTTCCATTTGATCAATAAACGCTTGGATCTCTGTTGGGTGCTGACGCTCCTGGCCAAAGGCTGGCATAACCGGGATCTTCTCGTCAGCCATCAACTTCAAACCTTGATCCGCTTTGTAAAGCTGTTCTGCGCGAATAAAGTTGTATTTACGCTGCGTAATACCGTCGGCCGTCACACCATCGCGAATAATCGTCGGCTTGATGAACACCATCAAGTTACGTTTTTCTGTTTGCGTGCTAGTTGACTTGAACAGATGGCCAAGTACCGGAATGTCACCCAATAGCGGCACTTTAGACTCACTTTCAAGTGCGCGTTCATCGACCAAACCACCAAGAACCAACATCTGACCATCTTGGATCATGACAGAGGTGTTTAACTGTCGTTTAGCAAAGCGAACGTCAACCGCACCGTTTGCGCCTAATACGTTGGAAACTTCTTGTTCAATGTTTAACTGTACAGAGTCACCTTCGTTAATTTGTGGCACTACTTTGAGTTTGATACCGACTTCTTTACGGTCAACCGTTTGGAATGGGTTGTCGTTGTTTGAGCCAGCCGTAGAGCCCGTAATAACCGGAACCTCTTCACCCACAATAAATGATGCTTCGCCATTATCCATTACGGTAATACTCGGAGAAGATAGAATGTTTGAGTTGGAGTCAGAAGCAACAGCACTAATTAGCGCTGTCCAGTCACCCATGACAATACTCATTGCCGCACCATTTACTCCGCTAAGTGCTGACGCTAGCGTAGAGTAGTCACCTGATTCAGTAACATCATATGGCGTTCGTTCGCCATTAGAGTTGGTATAGTATTCAGTTCGGGTTTGATCTTTTGCTTCTTCTAGACCAACCATTACCTGACCAATCGGGGCTCCTGAGTTACCGTACTGAATTACAGCACCCGTTTCTAATGAACCCCACTGAACACCTAGGTTAATACCATCACCTTCAGACATTTCGACAATTAACGCTTCAATAAGAACCTGAGCACGACGAATATCGAGTTGAGAAATGACGTCTTGTAATGCCATCATAATATCTGGTGGCGCTGTTAAAACTAACGAGTTAGTTGCAGCGTGAGCAGCAATGACGACCTCACCACGCGATGCACCTGATGTTTTCTGACCGGCTTGTTTTTCAGCTTGCAGGTTATCGGAAACACCTTTCAATACATCCACCAAGTCTTCAGCTTTCGCATTTTTCAGGTACACAACTCGGTTGTTACCTTTTGTCGCCATTTCAACATCAAGTTGACGAATCAAACGTTTCAAGCGGGCTCTTACTTTTGGATCACCAGAAATTAAAATCGCGTTAGTACGTTCATCGGCCACAATTTTAGGTTCAAGGAACTCTGGCGTGCTTTTCTGATTCGCACTTTTATTCAGTGCTTCGACAATGCGTACCATTTCAGCAGCGGATGCATTACGCAGCTCCACCAATTCAATTTCTTTATCACCGGCTTGGTCAACACGCTTGATGATCTCTGCTAAGCGATTCACTACTGCCGCACGACCAGTAATCAAGATAATATTCGCTGGATCATAATGAACCACGTTACCGGCACCGGCGTTATCAATCAGCTGACGAAGTAGAGGAGACAACTCACGGACCGACACATTACGCACCGCGACAACTCGAGTGATAACACTATCGCCTTGCGCGCTGCCATCACCTAACACAGGGATTGCTGAGGTTTTTGAGTCTTTTGCTTTGATAACCTTAAGTACCCCATTGTCCATCTCTACGACTGCGTAACCGTATACTTCAAGGACATTAAGGAAAAAGCTGTAATATTGCTCTTCGTTAAGAACGTCATAGCTGCGGACATCGATTTTACCGCGTACTGAAGGATCAACAATGATGGTCTTTTCGAGGTTACGACCCACTATGTTGATGAATTCTTGAATATCAGTGCCTTTAAAGCTCGCACTAAATTCGTTTGCCATTGCACCTGGTACGCAGAGTAAACTTCCTGCTAGTAGCCAAGCACTTTTGCTGAACCAATGTTTCACGTATGTCTCCCTGAACTTACGCCGGTTGCCTAAGTCTTACAATTGGATATAGATATCGTACCGTTGGCCGTCTCGCTCAACAGTTAAATTTAATTCTTGCGGATCGCTCATCACTTGCATCAGTTGTACTGAAGAAGACGGATCACTTAAATCGATCCCGTTCAGTTGAACCGCAATATCACCAGGTTGTAGCCCTACATCATTAAATAATGCGGCATCACGACCAGGTGATACTCGATAACCAACAATGTCTCCGTCTTTTTTGACGGGTGAAATGGTGATGTATTTAAAAACGCTTTGTGGATCTTTCGCAATTTCCTCGCGGATTTGCTCTAATTTCTCTCCAACGTCAGACGTCGCTGCTTCTGCTCGCTGAGCTTGCGCCCTAGCTACCTGCGGCGATTCAGATAGCTTCTTATATTCTATACCTTGCATCATTAAGGTCTCGTCTCGACCTTGGTTATCAATGATGACGCGATCCACTAATACCGCTTTTAGCGTCGCACGTGTCCCTTCGATTTCTTCACCCAAACCGTACGTAGCTTGCTTACCTCGGTTAGCAATAACAGCAAGGCTGGTATTGGCATCACTGCTGGCAACCGCACCGACTAGGGTGAGGTTAAGGCGCGTCTTAGGGGCGTCTTTAACAATAGGCTGTTCTACAACTGCCGCTTTTTGCTCAGTGAATTTACCGAATAGGTTGGCATTCTGAAGGGCATTAAAATCTATCGCGTCGCCTTTGTTACTCGCAGTAACGCTACTCGCCGATGGACGCCATTGCGGCACTTCCGACGATTGAGGTATGGCTAACCACACAATTTTGCCAAGTATCCATCCGGTTATCGCAATAAACAGACAGGTAAGCAACAAGCTAAGTTTGGCTTGAATGGTATAATGATTGGACTTGATCTGAGCCAGTAGCGGTCTGCTTGATAATCCTGCACTTAGCTCTAAACGTTTCACTGAATGGATTCCTTTATTCTAACGTCCGTCATTTAAGCTATAACGATAGCTATCGACTTTAAATTGCTAAATTTGCAATAAAATTATTACTCAACAAAGAGCAGTGAACTATATCACAAGTTGTCTTTCATACCTTTTTCTTATGCAGTTTTTGCCAACTCCCTTGAAAAAAATACGCCTTGACTCCATCTGTAGGTGAATAATCCATCACTCATTGCCGTATTCGGGCAGTGATTAGATAGCGTAGTGTTCTATGAGTTCCCTAAATGAAGCCGTTAGGCTAGATAAATGGCTATGGGCCGCAAGATTTTACAAAACCCGCTCCATCGCGCGTAACATGGTCGATGGCGGTAAAGTCCACTATAATGGCCAACGAAGCAAGCCGAGTAAAATCGTTGAAGTGGGCGCTGAAGTAAGACTTCGTCAAGGCAACGAAGAAAAAATCGTGATCATCGAACAAATCTCAGATCAACGCCGAGGCGCTCCCATCGCACAAACCTTATATCGCGAAACTAATGAAAGTATAGCGAAACGTGAGGAACACGCGACTCAACGTAAGCTTAATGCCCACAACCCAAGTCCGGAACGCCGCCCAGATAAAAAGCAGCGCCGAGACATCATTAAGTTCAAACACCAATAAAAGCCGGAATTACCAACGAGGAAAGCACTCCATGGCAAATAATGTTTTAAACCGCTACCTATTCGAAGATCTTTCAGTACGTGGCGAGTTGGTACAATTGGATGAAGCGTACCAACGTGTTATCTCCAGCAAGGAATATCCGGTAGCAATAGAGAAACTGCTGGGTGAGCTACTCGTTTCAACTACTCTTTTAACTGCCACTCTTAAGTTCGAAGGTTCAATCACCATCCAGCTACAAGGCGACGGTCCTGTGTCTCTTGCCGTTATCAACGGTGACCATAACCAACGTGTTCGTGGCGTAGCTCGCTGGGAAGGCGATATTGCCGATGACGCAAACATTCACGATCTAATGGGTAAGGGCTACCTTGTGATCACTATCGAACCGAAAAACGGCGAGCGTTACCAAGGTGTCGTTGGATTAGAAGGTGACACTTTAGCAGAAGTGCTAGAAGGCTACTTTGCAAACTCAGAGCAGTTAAAAACGCGCCTATGGATCCGCACTGGTGAGCATGAGGGCAAAGCACACGCAGCAGGTATGTTGATTCAAGTGATCCCTGACGGCACTGGCTCTCCAGATGATTTCGAACATCTAGAGCAGCTCACTGATACAGTAAAAGATGAAGAATTGTTTGGTTTAGAAGCGAACGAGTTATTGTATCGACTATATAACCAAGACAAAGTACGTCTGTACGAGCCGCAACCTGTCGAGTTCCATTGTGGCTGTTCTCGTGAGCGTAGCGGTGCCGCAATCATCACCGTTGAGAAATCTGAAATTTATGACATTTTGGCAGAAGTTGGATCAGTTTCTTTACATTGTGATTACTGTGGCACAACTTATACGTTCGACGAATCTGAAGTCACTGAACTGTATGCACAAGCTTCTACGGACAAGAAAACCCTGCATTAATTTACATAGCTTATCAAGCACGTAATTTACCCTACAAAAGGCCAGCTTAATGCTGGCCTTTTTGTGATCAACCCCTCGTAATAACTAGCCTCAAGCGTAATAAAACAACTGCTTAATTTTAAACAATTAATAATGATTTTGCCCTAGCGCAAAGGATTGCGTGCACGATAGACTATTCCCACCAATATGTGACGGGTTACCTAAAACCTTATTGAAATCATGGGTAAATTTTGAGCTATCTCCCTGTTTTCTCCCCGCCCCGTTGCTAGCATGGTGAGCAGATTAAAATTAAAACATTCTTACAAAATCCCTACAAAATCCTTATAAGGAGCACCTATGACCGTTATGGAACATACTAAGGCTGCAACACTTGATCTAACCAAGCACGGACTGCATAACGTAAAAGAGGTTATTCGCAACCCAAGCTACGAAATGTTGTTTGAGGAAGAAACGCGTGAAGACCTAACCGGTTATGAGCGCGGCGTGGTTACTGAACTAGGTGCGGTTGCCGTTGACACTGGCATCTTTACTGGTCGCTCACCAAAAGATAAATACATCGTCAAAGACGCTACGACAGAAGAACATATGTGGTGGACGTCTGATCAAGTGAAAAATGATAACAAGCCAATCACTCCTGAAGTGTGGGACGAGCTAAAAGAACTGGTCACAAACCAGCTTTCTAACAAACGCTTGTTTGTTGTTGACGGTTACTGTGGTGCAAACCCAGATACACGTTTGAGCATTCGTGTTATCACAGAAGTCGCATGGCAAGCGCACTTCGTTAAAAACATGTTTATTCGCCCGACAGAAGAAGAGTTAGCGACATTTGAACCAGACTTCGTAGTAATGAATGGCGCAAAATGCACTAATCCAAAATGGGAAGAGCAAGGCCTGAACTCAGAAAACTTCACCGTATTTAACCTAACTGAGCGCATGCAACTTATCGGTGGTACTTGGTACGGCGGTGAAATGAAGAAAGGTATGTTCGCGATGATGAACTACTTCCTTCCACTAAAAGACATCGCATCAATGCACTGTAGCGCTAACATGGGCAAAGATGGCGATGTAGCGGTATTCTTCGGTCTATCTGGTACGGGTAAAACGACCCTGTCGACTGATCCTAAACGTGCGCTAATTGGTGATGATGAGCACGGCTGGGATGATGACGGTGTCTTCAACTTCGAAGGTGGTTGTTACGCAAAAACCATCAAACTTTCGAAAGAAGCGGAGCCGGACATCTACAACGCAATTCGTCGTGATGCACTGCTAGAAAACGTAACAGTACGTGGCGATGGTTCTATCGACTTTGATGATGGTTCGAAAACAGAAAACACACGTGTTTCTTACCCTATCTACCATATCGATAATATCGTTAAGCCAGTATCAAAAGGCGGTCACGCGAATAAAGTGATCTTCCTATCAGCCGATGCATTTGGCGTACTGCCTCCAGTATCTAAATTGACACCCGAGCAAACTAAGTACCACTTCCTGTCTGGCTTTACCGCCAAACTAGCGGGAACAGAGCGCGGTATTACTGAGCCAACACCAACTTTCTCTGCTTGTTTCGGCGCGGCGTTCCTAACGCTCCACCCAACAAAATACGCGGAAGTACTGGTAAAACGCATGGAAGCAGCGGGCGCTGAGGCTTACCTAGTGAATACTGGTTGGAACGGCACTGGCAAACGTATCTCTATTCAAGATACACGCGGAATTATTGATGCCATTCTTGATGGTTCGATTGAAGAAGCACCAACTAAGCACATTCCAATCTTCAACCTTGAAGTACCAACGTCACTACCAGGTGTGGATCCTAGCATTCTAGACCCTCGCGACACGTACGTTGACCCACTTCAGTGGGAAAGCAAAGCGAAAGATTTAGCAGCGCGCTTTATCAATAACTTTGATAAGTACACAGACAACGCTGAAGGTAAATCTCTGGTTGCGGCTGGTCCTCAGATTGATTAAATCGAGTAACAGCGACGTCGCGTAAGCTCAGTGAAAAGTTGGCATTAACTTATCACCTTTACGTAGGCCAAGTTACAAAAATTGCTTCAAGCCCCTCTTTTGAGGGGCTTTTTATTGAATACCACAGAATATTGATACAAGCTAAAGCCTATCTAGTTTTATTTAATAACACACGTAGGTTCTAGCAAAGATGAAAACAGCGCGTCGAGTTCTACTTCTGTTACTGGTTATCTTAGTTGCCATTCCGGCCGCTACGATTGCGCTGCTAACAACATCTTACGCGGACGCAACCTGGCGCTTGCTGTCAAACACCTTTTCTCTTCCCTTCCGGGCCGGAAGCGTGCGTTATGACTTTCCCTATCACCTAACTTTACAACGCGTGAACACCAGCGGAGACGATGCGTCTTACATCGAGCAAGTCGATTTATGGATGAATCCCGATGTTTATCGCGATGGTAAATGGATCGTTGATAGTTTATTGATTGATGGTATGAGCTTGCAGTATGGCGCACCAAAGCTCCCAGCTTTAGAGAACGTATTATTCCATCAAATCGCGCTCAAAAATATTGATTACGCCGACGAGCAGTTCTCTGCCAATGGCATTGACCTTCAAATTCAATCACCACAATGGAATGGTCAATTAATACCATATGGCGAAGTTCAACTTGCGGCCGACCAACTCTATTGGAATGGCGAAGCCTTTAATCAAGTCTTAGTCGATATAGACTACAAACCGCAAGACAGTACGCTTTATGGCACCTCTTTTAACTGGCGTAACAGTCAAATATCTGGGCAAGGGGAGCAGTATCCTCAAGGCTGGTCTTTAGTAAATGTGACCATCAACAAGCTGAAACTGAATAATACGCAGCGCCAATCACTGCTTGCAAAACCTTGGCACGATCTACCATTTAACATTAATCATATTAATAGCTTAGATTTGCTTAACGCCGATATTGAATGGGGCGACTGGCACTGGCAGAACTTGGATCTTTCTGTGGAAAACGCCACACTGCCACTGTCTCTCTGGAAGACAAAAGCTCAAGTGTCATTGCAGGCGGATAGCGTTCGATTCCAGCAGCAAACCGCAATAGAGCCACGTTTGAGTGCCGCTATCGAGCCAGGAGTAATCCAGCTCAACGAGCTCAGCTTAGATTGGCAGCAAGGTCGAGTGCAAGTTTCTGGATTGTTCACGCCAACACAATGGAAGCTCAAAGAAGCCTCTATTCAAGGCCTCAAGTGGGCAACACAGCCAAAAGACAACCTAAATTGGTGGCACGCCGCCACCAGCGAGTTAGAGCATGTTGCAATCGAACGACTCGACATTGAGCGCAGCCAAATTATCCAGCTATCTCACGAACCTTATTGGCAACTTTCCGGTTTAAATATCAAAGGGCAACAGCTTGATATTAAACAGTCGGCTCAACGTTGGGGCCTTTGGCAAGGCGAATTGGAAGTCAGCGTTGTCAACGCCAGCTATGACCAAATACTCACGTCTCACGCAGCACTTGCCATGCAAAGCAAAGATGGCTTTTGGCAATTGACTCGCCTTTTTGCGCCACTCGAGCAAGGCTACGTAGAAGGCATCGGACAAATAGATTTGAGTACCCCGAGCCAACCTTGGGCGCTCAACGTCAATGCTGATGGTATTCCCTTATCGCTCTTCCACGATTATTTTTTACCCGACACACTGGCTATTGATGGTTTTTCCGATCTCAGCCTCGATCTACAAGGGTTATCAGGTGATCGCAACATGCTGGCCTACAGCTTATCGGGTGAAGTGGAAGCCAATCTCCGAGATACCCGCTTGAAGTCCCAAGCGGATCATTCGCTCAAAGCCATTACCTTAAGTCCACTGCGTTTAAGCGCGCAACGAGGGGAAGTTGCCATAAAGCCGGTCACCATCTCAGGAAAAGCCATAAGTGGTAAGGTTTGGGGAACATTTGATATGGCCAACAACCCGCTAAGTGGCATTACTTATCAATTGGAAGAGTCGTGCGGAAACATTGAAGGCGATCTACTAAGTGGCGAAACCCACCGTAATGAGTGCGTGAACGCATCAAAACTGGCCGAGCCTACTGATATTGAGACTCCACAGAAAAATGAACCTTCCATCGAGCAGCCAATCGTAATTGATAACATCAATTTGGAGACTCAAGAGGAAGAGCTTTACGAAGAAGTTATCGAAGAAGATGAAGTACCCGACACGAATTCCGCAGTAGAACAAACCCTCTCACCGACAGAGCAAGAAGGTGAAACAGATAAGCGCCCAGCAGATCAGTCGGCGCTTACCCCATCAGCAACTGAGTAACTGCGAGTAGTTCGGTATCAGCATATAGGTACCGACAAAATCAACAGCTGGCGTGTCACCACTATAAATCACTACGTGAATAACGATGCGTGCTTTGCGTCCCGACTCCAATCGGTCTAGGTCACCACTGATCCCATCCAACGAAGTACTCGCCACGGGGTTTTGTTCGACTGGTTGACGATAGCGAATCGAGCTGTCGGCCAACACAATATCACCGTGCAACCCACGCTCTTTAAGCAGCAGCCACGTCATCCCCCACCCTGTCAGGGTTGCTAAGGTAAAAGCTGACCCGGCGAACATGGTGTTATGCGGATTAAGGTTAGGATTAAGCTGCGCACAGCATTCAAACTGGTAACCCGTGTACTGGTTAATTTTGATCCCCATTTTGTCGCTAATTGGGATTTGTTGCTCCCAGCGCTGTTGAAGCTCAGTACACCATTCAGGGCGACGTAACACATTGGCCATCGGATCCAGTTGCTTCACCATTTGCTGATGGCGCACAGGGCCACGCTCATCGGTCAGCTCGCCTCGACGCTCAAAGCCATTTTTTTCATAAAAGGCGATGGCATCTTCACGGGCATTACACACCAAGCGTTTCGCTCCTTCTTGGCGCGCTAACGACTCTAGTGCAACCAAAACCAGCGAACCCATCCCTTTGCTACGGCGATTATTTTTAACCGCCATATAGCGGATCTGGCCATCATTGTCCGGCGTAATGTATAAACGGCCAATCGCCATAGGACGACCTCGACCATCAACAATCATGCGGTGATGGCTCATTTCGTCGTATTCATCGCGCTCAGAGCCGATCGGCATACGCCATGGCTCACGAAGCAGTTGCCAGCGAAACTGATAATACTTGTTTATCTGATTATCGGTTTTGGGAGTAATGAGTTTGAACATATCAATCCTTTGAAAGCACAACACTAATCAGTGTCGGAAAAATTACTCCAAGCCAATTCCATGAGCTTGGAGTTAAAGCTTAGACTATGGCGCCTGTGTTACCAGATTAGACCTGCAACCAAAACGTCACTGGACCGTCATTCACCAAAGACACTTTCATATCGGCAGCGAAGCGGCCACGCTGTGTGGGTAAGACTTCTTCACACAAGTCAGAAAAGTAATCATACAAGCGCTCTGCATCAACAGGATGCGCACCGCGAGAAAAGCCAGCTCGCGTGCCTTTTTTTGTATCCGCAGGCAGCGTAAATTGAGAAACCACCAGCACTTTACCTTCCACCTGTTTAACGTTTAGGTTCATCTTGCCTTCGTCATCTTCGAACACACGGTAGGTTGTAACACGCTCCATTAAACGCTTTGCTTTAGCTTCATCGTCGTCCTTCTCTACGCCCAATAAGACCAGCAGACCACGATCAATTTCTCCTACGACTTCACCATCCACACGGACGGCAGCTTCACTGACTCGTTGAATTAGCGCTATCACTACTCTCGCTTCCTTCATCTGTTAACTGAGATTCAGCGGTCGAGTGTATCATGTCTAAATCTTCACTCCAGTGCTCTCGCTCACCAAGCGCAGCCGTAACTTCCGCCCCCAATAACACGATCATCCAGCATAAATACACCCAAACAAATAAGATAGGAATCGCCGCTAACGCGCCGTAGATGAGCTGATAAGACGGAAACTGAGTGATGTAGAGTGCAAAGCCTTTTTTACTCAACTCGAACAGTATCGCGGCGACTGCTGCCCCCATGGCACCATGAGCGAGGTGTACTTTTTTATTCGGTACTAGAATATACAAGCCAAGAAAAGCAAAAAAGGACAGCAACAACGGTAGCCAACGCAGAAATAAATTAAACGCACCAGATAATGTCTCGTTCTCTAAAATTTGCAGCGAAGTCACGTACGACGTCGCCGCAATACTCGCACCGACCATGATAGGCCCTAACGTGAGTACCATCCAATACATAGAGAATGAAAAGACTAAACGGCGCTTGTCTTTAACTCGCCAAATGTAGTTTAAGTTCTTATCAATGTTGGAAATCAGCATGACCGCTGCGATGAATAAAAACCCACCGCCAACCGCACTCATTTTGCCCGTATTCGCCACAAATTCCTGTAATGCCGTATGTACAGCTTCTCCAGAAGCCGGCACAAAATTATCAATAATGTAGCCTTGCAGCACCTCACCAACGTTCGCAAAAACGGGAAATTTCGACAATATTGATAACAATACCGTCAGCATTGGCACGATGGATAACAAGGTAATGTAGGCAAGATAGCCCGCGTTCACATTCACACGGTCATGCGTTAATCGCTTAAGAAGATACTTAAAAAACGCGACGCAACTTGGCAGTAGATTGATTAATCTCGCCTTGTAACTCTCTGATAACTGGTTCATAGTTCATCCCATAATTAGCGCCGAGGACATAAGAATGCCTTATTTATTAGCAATTGTACTATCAATTTTCACTTTAACAGGGTGTCAATCTGCTTATTACTCAGCAATGGAGCAGGTTGGGTATCATAAACGAGATATTATGGTCGACCGCGTCGAAGATGCCAAAGAATCTCAACAAGATGCACAAGAAGAATTCACCAGTGCACTTGAAGCCTTATCTGCGATCACCAACTTTGATGGTGGTGAGCTAGAAAATGTCTACAACAACATCAATGACAAATACGAAGATAGCGAAAAAGCGGCTCAAGACGTACGTGACCGTATTGCTGCGATTGAAGACGTATCCGGCGCACTGTTTGATGAGTGGCAAGATGAGCTAGAGCTGTACTCGAGTGCGAAACTGCGTCGTTCAAGCGAGCAAAAGCTACGTGAAACCAAAGCCTCGTACAAAACCATGCTTAGCGCTATGAAGCGTGCAGAGAAAAAGATGACACCGGTACTGGACACGCTGCGTGACAACACGTTGTACTTAAAACACAACCTTAACGCCAGTGCGATTGGTTCTTTGCAAGGTGAGTTCTCTAGCTTAGAGAAGGACATTCAGTTTGCGATCAAACAAATGAACGAAGCGATTGCAGAGTCCGATAAATTCCTACAAAAGCTCAATCAAAAGTAAATGATTCAGACCTCCTCCTAGCGAGGAGGTTTTAGTCGGCGACCTTACCGAGTAAACCGATGACTCTTCGAACAAAGCCTACCCTCTCTGGCACAGTTCCCCATGGCACTTCTACCACTTCATAACCCAACTCAGTATAGACACTCACTAACGACTGATGAATCTCCAATGCTTCTTCAAAGCTGTGCGGACGCACTTCATCTTGTACGTAAATGGATGCTTCAGGTCGACAAGTAAACACCTGACTATGGTACCCAGCGCTTTCGGTTAAGAAAGCTTGGTCAACCTTACAGCCGCCCACTTGTAGGTATGCAATGATGTCGGGGATGGCGCGATCAACAAACGCAACATCATGACAACGCGCATCACTCTTTTGTTTGTCCATCAACCCAAGGCATAACTTGGCAAACTCAGGTAAATTCGTCCACGGCAAAATACCATTTTCTAACTGGCTTTGCTGCTCAATCAAGTCGCGAGACCCTTCAGGAAACGTGGCGTAACCACACGCGTCTAGCGCATTCAGCAGTGTTGTTTTTCCCGCACCAGGCCCACCGGTGATAATAATCGGGTTCATATTCAACTCCAGAAAGTAAATTACCACCTTCTAAAGAAGGTGGCTTTGTGTGAGCCCCCTAAAAGGGGACCTTTGTTTAGTCCAGCGCCAATTGCTGCTGCTCTACTCGCTCTTGCTTCTCTTGATGTCTTACATATCGGCGTATT
>NZ_JAWOTS010000042.1:0-18029 GCF_033338975.1 Vibrio sp. Vb0349
TAAAATACAAAACGCCCGATGAAGTACATCGAGCGTTTTAGTTAAAAAGTGTCAACCCATATCAGGACGGGTCATACAAGAGGAGAAGAGTAAGACACGCCACCTAATAAAGCGGCGCAAACGAACTATTTCGCGCTTTCTTCTTCCATTTGTGCGTTATCCACAACGTGGTTTTCACCTAAATCGTTTGGTAGCACAAGGTTAAGAATAATTGCCACGATACCGCATAGGCTCACACCTTGTAGACTGAACTCACCAATACCGAAAGCCATACCACCAATGCCAAACACAAGGGTTACGGCAACAATCACTAGGTTACGAGACTTATGTAAATCAACGTTATTCTTGATCAGTGTGTTGAGGCCTACCGTTGCGATGGAGCCGAACAGCAGAATCATGATGCCGCCCATAACAGGAACTGGAATCGTTTGAAGAACCGCACCTAGCTTACCTACCAATGCAAGTACGATTGCGGTGATTGCTGCCCAAGTCATGATCACAGGGTTAAATGCTTTGGTTAGCATTACCGCTCCTGTTACTTCACTGTAAGTGGTGTTTGGTGGAGCACCCACCATCGAAGCTGCGATAGTTGCCACCCCGTCACCTGCGATTGTGCGGTGAAGGCCTGGTTTTTTCAGGTAGTTTTTACCTGTAACGTTTGAGATAGCAAGCATGTCACCTACGTGCTCAACCGCAGGTGCGATAGCGACAGGAATCATGAACAAAATTGCGTTGATATTGAACTCTGGCGCGGTGAAGTTTGGCATGGCTAGCCAAGCCGCTTGTTCTACGGGAGTGAAATCAACCACACCGTAGAATAGAGAAACAGAGTAACCAGCAAGAATACCACCAACAATAGGAACGAGCTTCAAAAAGCCTTTTGCAAAAACGCTGAGTACAATGGTTGTGAGCAGTGAGACCGCCGAGATAATGATCGCAGCATCACCATTAACTAGCTGTGCAGCTCCATCACCAGTTTTACCTACCGCCATGTTCACTGCCGTTGGGGCAAGGCCAAGGCCGATAACCATGATCACAGGGCCAACGACAACGGGCGGGAGAATTTTATGGATAAATCCAACACCACGCACTTTGATCATCGCCCCTAGAGCCACATAAACTAAGCCCGCTGCCATCAAGCCGCCCATCGTTGCACCGATACCCCAAGTTTGGATACCGAACATAATAGGAGCAATAAACGCAAAAGAAGAGGCAAGGAAGATGGGAACAGAACGTTTAGTCATTAATTGGAAGAGGAGAGTACCGACACCGGCACCAAAGAGGGCTACGTTTGGATCAAGGCCAGTTAGGAGCGGCACAAGCACCAAAGCACCAAAAGCGACAAAGAGCATTTGAGCGCCTTGTAACGCGTTTTTCATAATAATTCCCTATTTTCAAGATACGCAGACAAATCCGGCGAATACTATCATCCTGCAATCGTTTGCAATGTTGCATAGATCAAACTTTCGATTGAATTTTTCTCATAAATAGCACTTTTGAGAGTTGCTTGCTTGCAAATTGTCCTCTTTTACGTGTCTTGCGTGAAGATGAAAAATGGACAGCCTAACTTGTTGAGATAGCTTAATAAGCAATGAGTTTATTATAAAAAATAGCACTGAAGCGCTGGTTGAGGCCCGAGTTAACAAAGCTGGTCATAATACAGACAATTTACTCAGTACTTGCCTTGCTCAAGATTTGATAGTTGCTTATTATTCGGGTTCTTGTTCAGAGGATTATAAAAACTATGCGCTATTTAGCTCTCTTACTGATAGGTTGGTTGTCCCTACCAGTATATGCATTAACTCAGGTGGATATCTATCGTGCCGAAGTGGTTATCGACAGTGAGCAGAACGACGGTGAGTCTTTGGCTCGTCAACAAGGTATGCAGGATGTGATTGTTCGTGCGACCGGTTCTCAATCCTCTTTAAGCAATCCAGTGATTAAAAAGGCACTTAGCTCAAGTGCGCGTTACATTTCTCAACTGAGCTATGGGCAGGTTGATGGAAAAGCGAGCCTAAAAATGTTGTTTAACAACGACCAAATCAGCTCTCTTTTAACACAAGCACAATTGCCATCTTGGTCGCCAAATCGTGCCAATATTTTAGTTTGGATGGTTGAAGAACAGGGTTACGATCGTAACATTGCGTGGGAGCATTCTGAATCTTCAAATGTTGCAGCACTTCGTAGCGCAGCGAAATTAAGAGGCCTACCAATCACTATCCCGGTTGGGGATTTTGATGATGTAACCGGTGTTAATGTCTCTGATCTTTGGGGCGGCTTTATTGAGCCAATTGGTCAAGCCAGCCAGCGCTACCCAGCTGACGCCGTTTTGGTTGTACGAGCTCAAGGTGAACAAATTCGTTGGACACTCTACGACCAGTCGCCAACGAGAATTGTAGAAGCGCAACGTTCTCCGCGTAGCGGGTCTGCATCAGGTGCTAATGCTATTGCAGAAATGGTGGATGGCATCGCAGACTACTATGCAAGTAAGAGTGCAGTTGTGGTTTCAGGAAAGTCTTCAAAAGCGCTAGCAGTGAAAGTCCTTAATGTAACCTCTGCCACGGACTTCTTCCGTTTAGAGAATGCGTTAAAACAACTTAATTCGGTTGCGGGTACAGAGATTAAGCGTGTTCAAGGGGACGAGTTAACGCTCAACATCCACCTTTTGGCATCACAACAAGCTTTTGAGAAAGAAGCTTCTTCTATTTCTCAATTAATGGTTTTTGAAGATCCTTTAGGTGAAGTTGATGCCCCAGCTTCAACTCAAGAAGAAGAGCCATTGGTTCAGAGTAATGAAGCAAAAGACGCCGCGACGCCAAAAGAAGCGCAGCCTGAAGTACCAGTAGATATTGTGGCAGAAGCAAGTGACGAAACACAGCCAACTCAGCCGATGATTGTGGAGCCTGTCCGAGAACAGTATGACTTGATCTACGAGTGGCGCTCGGCATCGTAATCTCCTTGGTAGCGTTCCAGGCGTGAAACGCAAGGATCAAAGACCAATGTGGTAAGCATAAAAAAGAGTCGCAATAGCGACTCTTTTTGTTTTCTAAATTCGTATTCGAACCAATGATCAGTGATTGACTGCAATTGGCGTTATTTATTGAATTTCGCTTTTTCTTCTTTTTCTACTTGAGAGAGGCGTTTCAACTTAAGACCTAGCTCTTTGCCTCTCGCTCTAGCAAACAAAATATTGCCAGCGAAACCGAGTGAAGTCAGTATCAGTTCCACTGCCGCAAGCCAGCGTTCACCCCCATCCACATAAAGGATGGTCAGCGCATGCAAGAAATACAGCATAAGAACAAAGTTAGCCCAAGCATGAGTGTAAGGCTTACCAGCTAAAATACCAGGCAACGGAAGTAGTAGCGGAATACACCAAGCAATAGCAAGTGTTGTGCTGCTGAGGTGGGGATGAGGGGATAACGCAAGCTGCCAAATAGCGACCCAGGCTAATAAGGCTAAGTTGCCAAATAAAGCCAGGTAACGATAGGTTTTAGCCTGTGTACCGAGTGGTGTTTGGTCTAAAGAGTCAGACATCGATTAACTATCCTTGATTTTACTAACAGACTTTTAGTTTTAACGCTGCAGTTGCCAGCCTTTTGCCTAATTGTTGTGCCAGGCGAATCTCTTCACTGCTTAGGGTTGCCTCATGGCCTACACTGCTGGCGCCATACGGAGTGCCTCCGGACTGCGTAGTGTGTAACTCTGGCTCGGAATAAGGAATGCCCAAAACCATCATCCCGTGATGCAATAAAGGGGTCATCATGCTTTGTAACGTTGTTTCTTGACCACCATGCATCGAGGACGAAGAGGTAAAGACACAAGCAGGCTTATCGATTAAGTCACCACTGACCCATAAAGATGTAGTCTGATCCCAGAAGTGCTTTAAAGGCGCAGCCATGTTGCCAAACCAGACGGGACTGCCAAACGCTAGACCGTCGCACGTTTTTAGTTCCTCTAGAGTAACAATTGGATCAGAAGGGGAGTGTGAGTGAGGTGACAATTCTTCAACTGTACGCAAAATTGCTTGGCATTGAGGAGTCGATTCGACTCCTCTTGCTATTTGTCTTGCCAGTTGTTTTGTCGAGCCATGACGGCTGAAATACAAAATAAGGATCTGGCAATCCATTTATAAAATATCCAACACTTGCTCTGGTGGGCGACCAATTTTTGCTTTGCCGTTAGCAACGACAACCGGACGCTCAAACAACTTTGGATTCTTCGCCATTGCTTCGAATAATTGCTCATCGCTGACGGAGTCTTCGCCTAAGCCAAGCTCTTTATATTCACTTTCTTTAGTGCGCATCATTTCACGTACAGATGAAAAGCCAAGCTGGGCGTACAGCGCTTTTAGTTCATCCACGTTAAGTGGTGTGTCTAGGTATTTGACGACTTCCGGTGTAACACCATTTTGCTCAAGCAGTTCAAGTGTTTGACGGCTCTTTGAGCAACGAGGGTTGTGATAAATCACGACTGACATGGTTTTCTCCATTTCGTTATTGTAATGCCATGAATCGATCTCTTTGGATCATGAGTTGGTCGATACGGGCATCGTATCGTGCTTGCTCTAAGCTGCCCAACTTGGCCATTTTACTTGCTTCACTATAATATTGAATCGCTTTATTCCAATTTGCTCGCAATGCCAAAATTTCTGCTCGAGCAGCCAACTCTTCATCGCTACGCCCCAGCGCGTGGTAGCTCTTCGATATTAGGTGCCAGCCATTTGTATCTTCAGGATAGTCATGAGTGTATCTTTGAAGAACTCGCGTGGCTTGATCGTTTTTATTGTCCTCAAGTAGCGCATTGGCGTAGTTAATGGTCAATACTTTATTTTGAGGGTTACGAGATAACGCTTTGCGGAGCATCTCGGTTGCTTTTTCTGGCTGCTTCTTCTCGATGTATAAATCCGTCATAGCGTCCAAGTAAAACGGGTTACTTGGGTCTTGTTCCAGTAACTTTTTCAAAATTGGTTCCGCTTGAGATAAGCGTTTATTGTCTAAATGCACGAGTGCTCGACCATAATCAAAAGCAGGTGTAATGTCCGCAGAGGCTTTCTTTTGGGTTCTCTCAAACCAGCTCAGGGCGGCTTGTCCATCAATGCCAGCGTAACGAGCCACAATGCGCGCGCGAGCTAGATGATAGTCTATTGAAGGCACAACACGCATTGGAGGATAGGTTCTTGCTCGCGCACGGCTATCGGTAATTCGATCTTCAGGCAGAGGGTGAGTCAGGAGCATTGGTGGCGGTTTACTCGCATAACGATACTCATCAGCAAGACGGCCAAAAAACCTTGGCATTGCTTGAACATCAAAACCGGCTTTTGCTAGTGTCGAAATACCAAAGCGATCCGCTTCTTTTTCGTTTGCACGAGTGTAGTTGATTTGACTTTGCATGTTGCCCGCGGTTGCTGCTGTAATTGCAGCCATCCCCGCTTCGGGGGAGGCAATTGAAAGCAGTAGTGCCCCCGCAAGTGCGGCTAATGTGGCCGGAGAGCGGCGTGCTTGTTCTTCCATACTCCGAGCAAGATGACGTTGTGTGACGTGCGCTATCTCGTGAGCGACAACAGAGGCCAGCTCACTTTCTGAACGAGCATGAAGAAACAACCCAGAATGCAGCGCTACATAGCCACCAAAAAATGCGAACGCGTTGATATTACGGTCGCGAATCATAAAGAAGTGGAACGGCGTTTTTACATCATTCGCATTGGCCACTAATTTGTGCCCAAGAGAGTCAATATATTCATTGATGACAGGGTCATTAACGATAGGTTTACTGGCTCTGAGCATACGCATATAGGCGTCGCCATAAATCAACTCTTGGTCTATTGAAAGCGTGCCACCAGCAGCTGTGCCAATGTCTGGCAAGTCAATGCTATTGGCATAAGTTGTCGGCGAACTGATGGCAGCAGCAAGACATAAGCAAACTAGCGAGCGAGTGCGTTTTAACATACGTTTAAAAGGTTCTCCAAAATACATAAGCATGTGGTTACAGGTCGAGAGCCTATTAACAGCGCCACATACGTTTTGGTTATCCGTGAGGATATAAGCTAACAGTAAGACCGGAAATAAATGAATTGGTTTCGTAAATTATTTTACATCCGAGCTATTTCAGCATGTGGTTAAATCATGTCAGAAGTGCTAGCACCAGCTCAAAAAGCCGTTACAATACAACCCTATCATAAGTGCAGAGCAATACAATGGAATCCATGTTACTTGATTTGCGTGAGCAACGTTGTCCTATGGCACTGTTACTTGCAAAGCGTCATGCTGCTGAGGTCTTTCAAGGAGAAGCAAAGCAGTATCATCAACTTGTCATTCAAGTGGTGGACAACAGCTCTAAACGAGACATTGTGAACTATCTTAGTGCCCAAGGGTACTCGGTTGATTGCCAATCTACATCAGAGCACTACACATTGACTGTCTTCAATAAGGAATCCTCATAAGATGTTTGAAATGGTTAGTCGTTGGTATAAACGACGTTTCTCTGACCCTCACGCAGTAAGTCTCGTCGCGATCTTGCTGTTTGGCTTTATCACCATTTACTTCTTTGGACACTTGATTGCGCCATTACTTGTCGCGATCGTTTTGGCTTATCTACTTGAATGGCCAGTTGTCAAAATGTGTCGTATGGGCGTGCCGCGCACTTTGTCGGTTATTATCGTGATCTTGGTCTTTGTCGGGTTAATGTTAATTGCGTTGTTTGGCTTGGTTCCGACGATTTGGACTCAGGTCGGTAATCTAATTAACGATATTCCGAACATGTACAACGGGCTACAAAAGTTTATTGTCACATTGCCAGAGCGCCATCCTGAACTAGCCAATTTAGAAATAGTAGAAACCGTGGTGACGAACGCCAAAAACCAAGCACTGGGGCTGGGTGAAAGTGTCGTCAAAGGGTCGCTTGCTTCATTAGTTAGCATTGCAACGCTAGCGGTATATTTGATCTTAGTGCCACTCCTTATCTTCTTTTTGCTTAAAGACAAAGAAGAAATGCTGCGAATCGCAAGCGGTATTCTGCCGAAAAACCGTAAATTGGCGAATAAAGTTTGGCATGAAATGAACGAGCAGATATCAAATTACATTCGCGGTAAAGTGTTAGAGATTTTAATCGTGGGCGGTGTGAGTTACGTGACTTTTGCCCTTTTAGATCTTCGTTACTCGGCGTTGCTTGCCGTAGCCGTTGGTCTGTCGGTTTTGATTCCTTATATCGGTGCGGCGGCTGTTACTGTACCTGTTGCTATCGTTGGTTTGTTCCAATGGGGTTTAACGCCTCCGTTTTATTGGTTGTTGCTTGCTTACGGTATTATCCAGGCGCTGGATGGTAATGTGTTGGTTCCTGTTCTGTTTTCCGAGGCAGTAAACTTACACCCAGTTGCTATCATTGTGGCTGTATTAGTCTTTGGTGGGCTATGGGGTTTTTGGGGGGTGTTCTTCGCCATTCCTTTAGCGACATTAGTCAAAGCCGTATGGCATGCATTACCAAGCACGGAAGAAAACGAACCTGTCGAACAAGAGTAGTTGTTACCAAAGGTACGATGGTTAAAAGAAAGCCCAGCAGTTTGCTGGGCTTTTTGTTTGTAGAAAAACAATAGCGTTTAAGCGTTTTCGTTTAAGTAGTTTAATACGACTTCGTGGTGATCTTTGGTTTTGAACTTGTTGAACACATGTTCGATCACGCCTTCTTCATTGATCAGAAAGCTAATGCGGTGAAGACCGTCGTATACTTTGCCCATGAATTTCTTTTCGCCCCAAACGCCGAACTGGTCAGCAACGGCATGGTCTTCATCAGAAAGCAGAGTGAAGTTTAAATCATCGCGCTCGATGAACTTGCCTAGACGCTTTACAGGGTCGATGCTTACGCCGAGTACCACCACGTTATGTGCATCGAGTTCAGCTTTGATGTCACGAAGGCCTTTTGCTTGTGTAGTACAACCCGGCGTCATCGCCTTAGGGTAAAAGTAGAAAAGTACTTTCTTGCCTTTAAAGTCTTCAAGAGAAACGGTATTTCCGTCTTGGTCGAGCAAAGAGAAGGCTGGCGCTGGCGAGCCTGCTGTCAGCGTATTCATTTTGATTTCCTTTACTTTATAGTGTGTTTTTAATGAAATTCAGAGAACCTTGTACGTTGAGCGACTTACAAAGTTCATCGAAGTCTTCTTGTAACTGCATCAAATTAAAATCCGCGCTTACAGATGCAGTAATCGCAATATGAAACTGGTCAGAATCGAGTTGAATTTTCGACTTGCTGATGGTTTGCGCGCTAAGAGAGTCTAAACCAATCTGCTGATCAGCGAAGAACTTAGTAAATTTTTCAGTTAACCCAGGGCGGTCTTCAGACTCAATAAACACTTCCATGGTGTAGCTGTTATCGAGCAGTTCGTGCGCCGCTGTGCGTTTCATGATCGTAATAAGGTCATGTTCTTGGCCAAGCAGGGGCAATTGCGTTTCAACTCGAGTCACGCTGCTGGCGTTCCCAGTCAGGAGCATGATCAGCGTAAATTCGCTGCCAAAGATAGCGATACGGCTATCGACTATGTTACAACCAGCTTGAGTAACGAGCTGTACGACTTGGTTACAAATGCCTGGACGGTCCGTTCCAACTGCTGTAAGTACCAGATGTTGCTTCATAAATGAGCTTCTTGTCCTTTCTTCAATAGAGAGATGTTAGCACAGATATTGCGAAGAAATATCGAGCCAGTTCTTTTTTAGTCTATAAAAAGCAGGAGGATGTTGAGGGGAGCGGTGGGAAATAAACAGTAAATGCAGGCTACAGGATAAACAAAACGTTTGCATGATGTGCTTGCCTATTGTCTGGCCGTTTTATTCACTTAGATCTGACTTGGCTAACAAGACCAAAGAGTATATTTTCCTTGCTTGTGCTCTTCAGTATTTTCCAAATCACTGATAGATTCTAAAGTCACTCGAAAGCCCAACACGATTATCAATATTGCCGTTAATCAAACCAAATAGAGCAATTAAGTTGCTAGACCTCTAACAACTGGTAATTATTCATTCATTTGTACTTTGTAAGCGAGTTTACGCTCTTGTGTTTTTCAATCGCATTACAGTACCATGCAGAAAGAGTTAAATGAGGGAGATAAACATGTTTTCAGGAAGTATCGTAGCGCTGATTACGCCATTCAAAGCAGATGGCGAAGTAGACTTTGATGGTCTGCAAAAGCTAGTAGAGTACCACGTTGAAGCGGGTACAGACGGTATTGTGGCAGTAGGCACAACAGGTGAGTCAGCGACACTGACCATTGAAGAGCATGTAAAGGTCGTTAATAAAACTGTTGAGTTTGCCGACGGTCGCATCCCTGTGATTGCTGGCACGGGTGCAAATGCAACCCATGAGGCAGTAACATTTAGCAAATTACTGGCTGATTCTGGTATTGCTGGCTTCCTGAGTGTGACACCGTATTACAACAAACCAACTCAAGAGGGTTTGTTTCTACATTACAAAGCAATTGCCGAAGCGAGTGATGTGCCTCTAATTTTGTACAACGTACCAGGCCGTACTGCTGTTGATATGCAGCCAGAAACAGTGGCACGCTTGTCAAAGCTTGATAATATCGTAGCTCTAAAAGATGCAACGGGCGATTTGGAACGAATTGCAATTCATCGTGAACTTTGTGGCGAAGATTTTATCTTACTAAGTGGCGATGATGCGACAGGGCTGGATTTTGTGAAACTTGGCGGCAATGGTGTTATCTCGGTAACGAACAATATTGCAGCTAAAGACATGGCAGACATGTTCCATTTGGCAAGTGAAGGTAAGTACGAAGAAGCAGAAGCGATTAACCAACGCTTGATGACTCTACACAAAAACCTTTTCATCGAAGCAAGCCCTATCCCAGTAAAATGGGCAGCGCAAAAGCTTGGTTTGATTGAAGAAGGTGGTTTGCGTCTTCCTTTAACTACGCTTTCTGAAAAATCGCAGCCGATCGTCGAGCAGGCGCTAACAGACGCCCATATTTATTAAGATTGAGCTATTAAGATTGAGTTACTAGGATTGAAGTTCATACTGGGGGCCAAAGCGCCCTCGGTGTTTTAGGAGTATAGATGAAGCTTTCAAGCCAGTTAGTGTTAAGTTCATTAGCTGTATTCGTATTGACTGCCTGTTCAGGTGGTGCCAATCAACGTCGTCAAGCAAAAGATGACTTCGAGTATTTGAACTCCCCCAATTTGGGTGAGTGGAATGTCCCACAGGGTGCACAGCCTCAGTTTTACCCTAACTACGAGATCCCTCAGGGTAACTACGCTGGTGGTGTAGGTAAAGATGTCGACATTCGTCCACCTCAACAAGTCCTAGAGCTTATTCCCGGTGCACGTCTAGACCGCAGTAGTGATGGTGAAGTGACACTTTGGCTACTTCGTAAAGATGAACTAGATAAAGTTTGGCAAACGGTGCAAAACATGGTCGCGGCTAACGAGATTCCAGTTGAAAGCCAAACAGACTCTCGCATCGAGACAGGATGGGTGACTTGGGATTCGCCAGATGAAGAGCTAGAAATTGGCAGCCGATATGAAATCGTACGCGCTGAAGCAAATGGTCGACACGGCTTTAAGGTGAGCCTTATTGACTGGCGTGAAGGCAATCAAGTGAAAGAAGTTACGGCGACCAACCGTGAGCGCTACAATGTGTTCATGACGAACTTGGTCACCGCTCGCTACGATCAAGAAGTGCGTGAAGAAGCACAGCGTAAAGCGCAAGAGTTGGTTAAACAGATCCCAATCACAATGGGTAAAGACCGCAGCGGACTTCCTGTGATTATCGCGCGTGCGCAATACAACATGCTTTGGCAACGTCTGCCTAATATTCTACCTAAGATGGGCTTTAAGATTGAAGAGCGTAGTCAGTCTCAGGGCACAATCACTGCGAAATATGCATCTCCGGATGATGAATTCTGGAACGATATCGGCGTTAAACCAGTGGAGTTAGCCGCTGGTAAGTACACATTCTTACTTGGTGATTTAGGCAACCGTACGTCTATCAATATCACCGACTCCTCTGGCAAGCCAGTAGAAGAAGAGTTTTTGAAATCACTAGCGCCTGTATTGGCAGCAACAGTGAAGCAGTAAACAAAGCGAGCTTAACGCGGCATGTTTACTTAATGATAGAAAAGGGACCTAGTGGTCCCTTTTTTGATGTTTAGATTAAATGTGTCGAGATGAAGCTGGTGAGTTACTAACGAGGCTCGTTTTTGTTTTTATCTTCTTCAGCGTAGCGCTGTTTATCCAATGTGTTCAGCTTATCTAAATCGTTCTTACGGCTTTTATCCATCTGACCAAACTTCATTTTTGCGGTATATTTGAGTGCGGCAATATTACCAATGACCACGCTCAACACTACAATAATAATGACCCAAGGATTGGTTAGTATTTCTATCATAGAGCCTCCGGCGGCGTGATATTGTGAATAAATTTGGCAACGACGTTATCCAAATTATTCAGTATGACGTCAATCCCTGCAATGTTGTCGGTCTGATTTTGTTTAATCAACTGACTTCTGAGTACATCAAGCGTCAACTGCTCGAGGCATTGCTGCCCGACAGCGCGGTGACTAATGTGCCAAGGCTCAATCGAAACGCCACCTAAATCATGCTGATAAGGGAAGAAGAAACCGAACCGACCAAGGTTGGCTTTTAACCATTGGTAGAACGCCTGCTGGTGGCCTTCAAGATACTCCCAAGGTTCCAACTTGAGTGTTGTGTCAGCAGGCAATAAATTGCGCGCATAGACATCAAAATCACAACCCCAATGATGACGACTTCCTCCGGGCAATGCCGACCAGCGCAAAATGGCCATCAATTTCTCTTCGTCATTTAACTCTGCTTTATTCAAAGGGCGGGAGTTGATGTCGAGAATTGGCAACTCACCAGAAAACTTCCCGTTCCAGATGGATTTTTGGCGATTAAAGTCACGAAAACCACTGGCGATTTCCATTTTGAAACCTGCTTCGGTTGCGGCATTAATCATCTTCAATAAGTCATTGATTACTTTAGGGTGAAGCATAAATGCCTTTTGCCCCACTAGTGTGGATTGAAGATGGGAATCAGTGATTCCGGTGAGTTGCTCTGATGTCATTGTGTTCTCGCTGATTACTTCGCCAATAGGTGTTTCAACGTGTTTTCGTACATGTCCGTCAACTTTTCAAGATCGTCGACTTTCACACACTCGTTCACTTTATGAATCGTAGCGTTAACAGGGCCTAACTCTACGACTTGACCTCCCATTCGAGCAATAAAACGACCATCAGACGTACCGCCAGTTGTAAGTAGCGCTGGCTTCGTATCATTGACTTCGGCCACAGCAGCTACAACCGCGTCTAGCAGTGCGCCCGTATCGGTCAGGAATGGGTCACCGTTGAATGTCCATTTTAGGTCGTAGTCCAGCTCATGCTTGTCCAATGTTTCGGTTACACGCTGAACAATTGCGTCATTGTTAAGCTCGGTGCTAAAACGTAGGTTGAACTGAACATGGAACTCGCCAGGAATGACGTTAGACGCACCAGTGCCAGCCGATACATTCGGGATCTGGAAACTAGTCGGTGGGAAGTAATCATTCCCTTTGTCCCATTCTGTCGTCGCGAGTTCATGAATCGCGAGTAGAGACTCGTGCACTGGATTGCTGGCTAGGTGAGGGTAGGCCACGTGACCTTGTGTTCCTTTTACCGTTAAATCACCAGTGATGGATCCACGGCGTCCATTTTTCACTACATCGCCAACCACGTCGGTGCTGGATGGTTCACCAACAATACACATATCGATGTTCTCACCACGTTCCATCAACGTTTCTACAACGCGAACGGTACCATTGATAAATGGCCCTTCTTCATCTGACGTAATCAAAAAGCCAATTGAGCCTTTGTGGTCTGGGTTTTCTTCAATGAAGCGTTCGACAGCAACGACCATAGCAGCTAGCGACCCTTTCATGTCAGCTGCGCCGCGGCCATACAAGTAACCATCAATAATGGTCGGTTCAAACGGATGTGTATTCCAGTGTTCCAATTTGCCAGCTGGTACCACATCGGTGTGGCCAGCAAACGCAAATAGCGGCGCTTCTGAACCACGTCGAGCCCAGAAGTTCGTGGTGTCTTCAAATACCATCACTTCAATTTCAAACCCGAGTGCTTTTAAGCGCTCGATCATCAAATCCTGACAACCTGCGTCTTCCGGCGTTACGGACTGTCTACTGATCAGATCTTTAGCAAGTGCCAATACTGGACTGTCTGTCATCCTTGAGTATTCCTTTATTTAAGAGTTGAAAATGCTAGCGTATTGATCAGCTTTAAAACCGATATGAAGTTGATCATTCACTTTTAAAATTGGGCGTTTAATCATCGCAGGGTTTTCTACCAAAAGAGCGATGGCGTTTTCCTCGTTAAGTGTGTCTTTCTGCTCTTGCGCTAATTGGCGGTAGGTTGTGCCACGTTTATTGAGCACCTGTTCCCAACCTAAAGCGCGACAAAATTCACTTACCATTTCTGCATCAATGCCTTGCTTACGGTAGTCATGGAAGTCGTAAGCAATATCCTCGGCTTCTAACCATTTCTTGGCTTTTTTGATCGTATCGCAGTTGGGAATACCAAACATGGTAATCGACATAGTGTTTCCTTTTTCTTTGTTCTATTTTTCACTGGCGCGGTTAAGACGCACTTAAGTGATTTGGGCTGTTAAAGCATCCTATCAAGAAGCAATCAAACTGACAAAATGCGGTGGAAAATATTTTCAGATAGATTGAGATAACTAATGTCACATAACTTATTTACGATGAATGCGCTATAAATCGAATAAAAATTCGTCTAAATCAAATGGAAAAGTCGAGTTATTGATCAAACGCAACACCTCGCTGAGCAAAAACGAAATAATGAATCAGCACAATTTTAGGAGGTGTCAATGGAATTGAGTCCTGTTTTTGCAAGGCGGCTATATTTGGCCTTGTTGGTGGAAAACCTAGAAAGGCCGAATGTGCCAAAGTTGATCGAAAAAACGGGGTGGCCTCGTCGTACTATTCAAGATGTACTCAAGGCGTTACCTGGGATCGGCATTGAACTCATATTCGTTCAAGATGGCCGACGTCATAATGACGGCTATTATCAACTTTCAGATTGGGGGCCTTTTGATAGCCAATGGGTTCTAGAGCGGGAGAGAGATATCGCTAGCAGCCTTGGATTTCGTGCATAAGCCAGCAATTGCTGGCTTTTTTCATATTCAGGCCTCATCCATTGCAGCGGTAGGCGGAACCCAGCACGCTAAATGAAGTGATAAAATCTTGTGGGGAAACCATAAAAACGGTGTCCGCATCGATAGCCGCTGCATTGTTTTTTAAATCGTTCATCGCGCCTTGCATCATCGCGTCATTAGTCATGAAAATGTAGTTATACCAATGGCCTTCACTTCCGGTGACTTCGCCTTTGTATTCGCATCGCTCAGGGTCGAATTGCGCGTCAATGCGAATATGAACATCTTGACTTTGAGCATGAGTAAGGTGAGAAGGCATCGTGCAACCCGTTAGAAGCACGACAAAAAGTCCAAGTAACAGGCGTTTCATTAGCTATTTCCCCAATACTATGTAAGCAGCAAAGCCAATCCAGCTCAGGACAAGTAGTGTCCAAGGCAGTTTGCTTGATGAATGGTTTGGCGCATCGTCGGTGATATTGTCTTGTTCGATAATCTCTTCATGCTGACGTTGTTTTTCACGTTGCTGTTTTTTCTTCGCTTTATCGGCTTGGCGGTTGCGCTCTTTTTGTTGTTTCTTATATTGCGCGATGCCTTTTTCGATACCTTGAGCGATGAGCTTGGTTTGCTCTTTGGTTTGGCCGGGCTTTTGCGTGGATTTAGCAATTCTCATCGCTTCGGCTTGTGTTTCTTGAGAAGGCACAGGGGTGGCAGGAGTTCTTTTTTTCATGTTTCTCATCAACGTCGCTGTAAATCTTTGTTTAGTTTACCTGTGTAAGGTGCTGAAATGAACTTCAGTTCTCATCTTTGTTGGCTTGCAACTCTGAAACGATAGGTTAAAGTGACGTTTTTATCACATAAAGAAGAAGATGTTGTGCGCTATTCGTTTGACCAATATGACGCCCATGGATTTTTAAAGGCGCCGATCATTTTATGGGTGGGATGGATGTTTCTTGTGCGTTCATGGGTGGTGTTTGCCATGGCTGGTGTAAGTCGTGATAGTGGCAGTAAGCTACTCGCTATTGTTTACCCAGATTCAAGTACGTTGTATTTAGGTTTGGCGATGGGCATTCCAAGTTTGCTTCTTATGTGGTTAATGGGGCTTCGTCATCCTGACAGAGGATGGGTAAACAGAATTACTCGCTATGGTCGCGAGATCACTTTGATCTTGTGCGGTATTCAACTTGCTCAGACCATGTATCATGTGTACCTAGAACATGGAGTGTTTAATTGGGCAAACGCCCTTACCATTACCTTATTAGCTTGGTTTATGATCTATCTTCTAAATGGAAGATGGGTAAAAGACTGTTTTCATGTGCCACAATTGGCGCACGATGAACAGCAGCATTCAAAGAATTAAAAACAATAACTTCCCACTCTGGGGCAAAGTAATAGAGGAAACCTCAATGTCACAAGCTCAAACGGCGATCGTGCCAGAAGCCGGGCCATTTGCACTGTACACTCAACTCAAAGTGAACCAAAACCGTGAAAACGTATTAGAAAAACTGAAAGCACTGCCAAAGTTGGTGGAAGAGTTAAACATTACCCAGCCGGGTGCAGCGCTGACGCTTTCTATCGCATTCACAAAATCGTTTTGGGAACACCTTAATGTAGACGCGCCAGAAGAGCTTATTGATTTTACTCAACTTGGCGAAGGTGACATCGTTGCTCCAGCAACAGACGTAGATGTACTGATTCACTGTCACTCGACTCGTCACGACTTGCATTTTTACGTGTTGCGTAAGTTCCTAGAAGAGACGGCACAAGATGTCACCATTGTGGACGAAACATATGGGTACCGTTACCTTGATGCTCGTGATATGACAGACTTTATTGATGGGACAGAAAACCCGAAAGGGGAGGCTCGCGCTGATGTGGCTCTAGTAAAAGAGGGCCCATTTGCTGGAGGTAGTTATGTCATGGCTCAACGCTTCGAACATAACCTTGCCGCTTGGAATCGCTTGAATGTCAAAGCGCAAGAAAAAGTGATTGGTCGTACCAAACCAGACTCTATAGAGCTAGAAGACGTTCCTGCTGCATCACACGTTGGTCGCGTTGATATTAAAGAAGAAGGAAAAGGTCTCAAGATTGTCCGTCATAGCTTGCCATACGGGACGGTAACAGGGCCTCATGGCCTGCTGTTTATTTCTTACTGCAATACACTTCATAACATTAAAGTGATGCTAGAAAGTATGTACGGCGTGACCGATGGTAAAACAGACCAAATGCTTCGTTTCACAAAAGCGGTAACTGGTGCGTACTTCTTCGCTCCTTCACAAGAAATGCTCGCAGAGCTAGCCATCAAGTAAGTTCTCAGACTTTATTTCTTAAGCCCTCCAATTGGAGGGCTTTTGTTTTCTATTTCTATTCCAATCTCTTTTCAAAAAACACTAAACTTTTCTGTTACTTGGTCGATAAGTACTCAAAGCCTTAATTTTAGGACTCTTTATTCGTGGCGATCACCGTTAATACCAATGTAGCAGCACTTGTCGCACAGCGTCATTTGACCAGTGCAACGGATATGCTGAACCAATCCATGGAGCGTTTGTCTTCAGGGAAGCGTATTAATAGCGCAAAGGATGACGCTGCGGGTCTGCAAATCTCCAACCGCTTGCAATCACAAATGCGTGGTTTGGATGTCGCGGTACGTAACGCGAATGACGGCATTTCCATCATGCAAACCGCCGAAGGCGCGATGAATGAGGTGACCAATATCATGCAACGTATGCGTGATTTGTCGCTACAGTCAGCCAATGGTTCAAACAGCAAAGCGGAGCGCAATGCACTGCAAGAAGAAGTCTCTGCTTTAAATGATGAGTTAAGTCGTATTGCAGAAACGACCTCCTTTGGCGGACGTAAATTGCTGAATGGCACATTCGGTACATCGTCTTTTCAAATCGGTGCAACGGCTGGTGAAGCGGTACAAATTGGCCTGCGGACCATGCAGCCGGAATCTTTAGGTAGCTTTTCAATGAGCTCATATCAAAGAGTCAGTTCAGATTGGACGGTTCAAAACGGAAATAATGAAATTGTTATCAGCTACCGTGATAACAATTTTGAAGAGCAGGAGATCCGTATTGAAGCTAAAGCTGGCGATGATATAGAAGAACTCGCGACTTACATTAATGGGCAAACCGATAAAGTGAAAGCGTCTGTTAATGAAGAGGGGCAACTGCAGTTACTCATGTCCCACAAGGACGCCATAAAATACCCTGGACCAACCTTCAGTGGTGGCCTGGCTGATGAGTTAGAACTTGGCAAGTATGTCACCGTAAATAGAACGGTAGATAGTATTGATATTAGCACGGTCGGTGGCGCTCAGATGGCGGTCGGTATTTTAGATGATGCTTTGAAAACGGTAGATGGCAGTCGTGCGGAGTTAGGCGCGTATCAAAACCGCTTTAATCACGCGATCAATAATCTCGATAATATCCACGAAAACTTAGCCGCTTCCAACAGTCGTATCCAAGACACTGACTATGCCAAAGAAACTACGCAAATGGTGAAGCAGCAGATTTTACAACAGGTCAGTACTTCTATTCTGGCGCAAGCAAAACAAGCGCCAAACCTAGCATTGACCTTGCTTGGCTGATGAACGGCCTTGCCCGAATTTAACGCAAAACCTGCCTGTATCGACAATTCGAAAAGAAGCTTTAGCGAAAAATGAAAGTTTTTTTGCTTTTTTATCCGCTTTGTCACGATTACCCCTCCAAACGAATTATTTTCAAAAAAATCTAAAATTTTCTCTAAAGAAAACAGGGCATGCGCCGTTAATAAAAGTAACTTTGAGAGAACTACTTGGTTTTCCGAGACGTCGGAAACCGCTACACCGGAAAATCAATTGGAGAAATCACCA
>NZ_JAWOTS010000043.1:0-17462 GCF_033338975.1 Vibrio sp. Vb0349
GGAACAAAGCTGTCGCTGCTGCTACCAAAACTGTTGTTCTGGCTACTGTTAAACTGGTCTTTGCCAAATAAAGCTAAAGACGGAGTGGAAAAGGTAATGAGCCCTAAGAGTAAAACGGAAAGTAATGCGCGCATAAAAGAGTCAATTCATCTTAGATAATTGCCGTTAGTGTAACTCAATCAGACCCGGAGGCGAGTCAATAAGTTTCATGAAAATGAAGATTTATTGAGCATAAATCAAGACAACAGGCAATAAAAAAGGGAGCCGAAGCTCCCCGAGTAAGACTCTGTTTCTACTAGATCAGTAGACCACCGAATGCGAAGCCAAGTGCTACCGCAGAAGCGATGGTTACCACACCAGGTACAAAGAATGGGTGGTTGAATACGTACTTACCGATACGAGTTGAACCCGTGTCGTCCATCTCAACCGCGGCAAGTAGCGTTGGGTAAGTTGGCAGCACGAATAGCGCACTTACTGCTGCGAAAGATGCAACTGCGGTAAGTGGTGCGACACCGATTGCTAGTGCTGCTGGCATCAGCGCAACAGTGGTTGCACCTTGAGAGTAAAGCAGCATTGAAGCGAAGAATAGAACAAGTGCTAGCATCCATGGGTAGTCTGCTAGTAGTGCACCCGCAACTTCTTTGATGCCGTCAACGTGCGCGTTAACGAACGTAGAACCTAGCCATGCCACACCAAGAACACACACACACGCTGTCATACCAGAGCGGAATGTTGCTGCGGCTGGGATTTTGCCAGCATCGATTTTACAGCTCATTACGATAGCTGCCGCAGCTGCTAGCATTACCGTCATGATAGCTTCGTTACGGCCTAGAGCAGGGTTCTCGATAAGACCCACAGAGCCAGAAATTGCTGCTGCGTAACACACGACAAATGCGATTGCGCCTAGGAAGATGAAGGTTGCTTTCTTCGCTGTTGGTAGGATTTCGCGTTTTGCTTCTGTATTTAGCTTGATTAAGCCTTTTTCTAGACGCTCTTGGTATTCAGCATCGTCTTTTAGCTCACAGCCCATGAAGTTCGCCACGAACGCACCGATCATGCACGCGATGAACGTCGTTGGGATACAGATTGCTAGTAGTGTTAGGTAGTCAACGCCAAATGGGTGCAGCATTGCCGCGAACGCTACAACAGCCGCTGAGATTGGTGATGCGGTGATAGCGATTTGCGATGCTACGACCGCGATAGACAGTGGACGAGAAGGGCGCACGCCTTGGCCTTTCGCTACTTCTGCAATCACTGGCAAAGTAGAGAATGCCGTGTGGCCAGTACCCGCCATTAATGTCATTAGGTAAGTTACGATAGGCGCATAAAAGGTGATGCGCTCAGGATGCTTGCGCAAAAAGTTTTCAGCAACTTGCACCATCCAGTCTAAACCACCAGCTACTTGCATTGCTGCGATAGCGGTGATTACAGACATGATGATCAAAATTACGTCAACGGGAATGTAAGCTTGGCTTGTTGGTACGCCCAAGATCAAAGACAACGCAATGACCCCAGCACCACCGGCAAAACCAATGCCGATACCACCGATTCTTGCCCCCAAATAGATGAAGAGCAGAACCACGAAGAGTTCGACCATGACCATATTGATACCTCTTTAGTTTTTTATTTGATTCTGATTTTTTGAACACTCAGGAACAGGAGTAAATGCTCAGAGAATGAGAACCTAGTGGTTTAGCGGCAATAAAAGCATATAAAAAATGTGGTTAACCGTATGAGAGCCTAAAAAAGGGGCCTGAGTGGCCCCCTTCGGATTCGTTATTACTCGTAACGTTTTGCTTTGTAAGTAGGATGCATGAAGTTTTCTACTGACAAGATTTCATCAAGCTCCTCTGCTGTAAGCAGACCGCGCTCTAGCACGACTTCACGAACACTCTTACCAGTTTCTGCACAAATCTTACCTACGATGTCACCTTCGTGGTGGCCGATGTATGGGTTTAGGTAAGTGACGATACCGATAGAGTTGTAAACGTAGTTTTCGCAAACTTCTTTGTTCACAGTGATGCCGTCGATACATTTATCACGTAGGTTCACACACGCGTTGTGTAGTAGAGAGATAGACTCAAACACACTTTGTGCGATCACAGGTTCCATAACGTTTAGCTGTAGCTGACCGCCTTCTGCTGCGAAAGAAACCGTGTTGTCGTTACCGAGAACTTTGAAGCAAACTTGGTTTACTACTTCTGGGATAACTGGGTTTACTTTAGCTGGCATGATTGAAGAGCCTGCTTGCATTTCAGGTAGGTTCAATTCATTTAGACCCGCACGAGGACCAGAAGAAAGTAGACGAAGGTCGTTACAGATCTTCGATAGTTTCACTGCTAGGCGTTTTAGCGCGCCGTGAGTCATTACGTATGCACCACAGTCAGACGTTGCTTCGATAAGGTCTTCTGCTGCAACAACGTCAAGGCCTGTTACTTCCGCTAGGTGTTTTACTGCAAGCGCTTGGTAGCCAGTTGGTGTATTTAGACCAGTACCGATTGCGGTTGCGCCTAGGTTGATTTCTAGGAGGAGTTTAGATGTGTAATCTAGAGCACGAATCTCTTCGTTTAGTGTTACCGCCCATGCATGGAACTCTTGACCTACTGTCATTGGTACTGCGTCTTGAAGCTGAGTACGGCCCATTTTCAGTACATCTTTAAACTCAACGGCTTTAAGTTCGAATGCGCCTTTTAGGTACTCAATTGCTTCCATTAGCTTGTGTACGCTGTTGTATACCGCAATACGGAAACCTGTTGGGTACGCACAGTTGGTTGATTGGCTCTTGTTTACATGGTCATTTGGATTAACAAATTCGTATTGGCCTTTCTCTTTACCCATCAACTCAAGCGCAACGTTTGCGATCACTTCGTTCGTGTTCATGTTAACTGAAGTGCCTGCACCGCCTTGGAATACGTCTGATGGGAACTGATCCATGCACTTGCCAGTTTCTAGGATCAAATCACACGCTTCGATGATGTAGTTTGCAACGTCTTTTGGAATAGCGCCAAGTTCTTTGTTTGCTAACGCGGCTGCTTTTTTGGTCATTACCATGCCGCGTACAAATTCTGGTACGTCAGAGATGGTCATATTAGAGATGTTGAAGTTCTCGATCGCACGTAGCGTATGAATACCGTAGTACGCATCTGCAGGGACATGACGTTGACCTAATAGATCTTCTTCAATACGAGTGGCTGGGTTTGCTGTTTTTGGAGCATCAGATAGGGTAGCCATAGCAGGATCCTTAGATGATAATTCTGATAATAAAGTTATTTATTAGCCATTTCTGCAATCTAGAATCCATTCATCAGAATTTTTGGCTGGAAAATCCGTCCTGACTTATGTGGCACATGATACTGCACCTAGCGCATAAAAATAGTAACTAGATCACCTTTTTCATTTTTCATGAGTCAATAATTTGCAAAGTATGAACGGGTTATTAATAACCCTTTATAGGTACTCGATTTTCCTCGACAAACATGAGTTTTTAGAGTTCGAAATTAGCACTTTAAAAGCACGAAAAAATCGGTATGCAATTGAATGAAACGTGCTCCTGCTACTTTGCCTAAAAGAGAAGGAGACCAGTATGAACACGCTTTTTTACAACGATTCGTTTGAGCTTAGTCTGCTTTTACCATTACACTGAATTAAACAAAGGAGGGCGTGTGTTTCCTATCTTATTATTAGCGTTTATTTTTGTTCCGATCATTGAAATCGGCTTATTTATTCAGGTGGGCGGCTTTTTAGGTTTATGGCCGACCATTGCACTAGTCTTAATCACGGCATTTGTCGGTGCATCGTTGGTTCGTAGCCAAGGTATCCAAACACTGATGTCAGTACAGGGGCGTCTTGAACAAGGTGAAATTCCAGCCCAGCAAATTTTTGAAGGCGTAATGCTTGCGGTGGCTGGCGTGCTACTGTTAACCCCAGGCTTTATGACCGATGCCCTTGGTATGTTGGTGTTGCTTCCTGCGCCACGCGCCGCGATAGCTAAATACTTGATGAGCAAAATGGTGGTGAAAACCATGCATGGCGGTGGCTTCCAAGGTGGTTTCTCTAACCAGGGGCCATTTGAGCAAGACCCGTTCCGTCGTGACCCATTTGATTCCCAGTCAGATAATGGCAATACCTTCGAAGGGGAATACGAGCGTAAAGACGATGATGATCGCAACAAGCTCAACTGATTGAGTTAGTCAGTAAAGAAAACAAAAGGGCGCACCAAGCGCCCTTTTCTGTATTTGGAATTCGTGCTGCTTACAATGCGCCTTCAAAGCCCATTTGACGCCATGCTTCAAAAGCAATGATCGCAACGGCATTCGAAAGGTTTAGGCTGCGCGCATCTGGCATCATTGGAATGCGAATACGCTGCTCCATTGGCAAGCTATCGATGATTTCAGCAGGCAAACCACGAGTTTCTGGACCAAACATCAAAACATCACCCGTTTGGTATTGTGCATCAACGTGGTGACCTGTGGTTTTGGTGGTGCAGGCAAACAATCGGTAGTTACCTTGCTTCTCTTTCTCTAAATATTCTAAGAACGCTTGATAGTTTTTATGACGCGTTACGCGAGCTAAATCATGGTAATCCAAACCAGCGCGGCGGACTTTTTTCTCTTCAAGATCGAAACCCAGAGGTTCAATTAAGTGAAGGTTTGCACCGCAGTTGGCGCATAGTCGAATGATGTTGCCGGTGTTCGGCGCGATTTCTGGTTCGTATAAAGCGATATCAAACATGGTATTGAAATAGAGTTGGTCAAAGAGAGGGGCAGTATATACCCAAGTCACCGAAATATGCGAGATTCAAGCAAGATTGACCTGGGTATGAAAGCAGGCATTAGCGCGGATGTTAATACCGTAAGTAGCGATGCTCTTTATAAGAGAGCGTGAGCATAGTTTTCTTCAACTGCTCGCCAGTTGACGACGTTCCACCACGCATCAATATATTCTGGGCGACGGTTTTGGTAGCTGATGTAATACGCGTGCTCCCACACGTCTAATGCGAGGATTGGTTCACCGCGCACATCCACTACGTCCATCAGAGGGTTATCTTGATTGCTGGTGGACGTAATGTGAATCTCACCATCTTTTACGATCAGCCATGCAAAGCCAGACCCAAAGGTATTGATGGCTGCTTGGGCAAACGCCTCTTTAAATTGCGCAAAGCTACCAAATTTATCGTTAATTGCTTGAGCAAGCGCGCCTTGAGGCTCTCCGCCACCGTTTGGTGACATGCAATTCCAATAAATGATGTGGTTGTAATAGCCGCCACCATTATTACGTACTGCTGGACTGAGCTTAGAGATATTGTCAAAGATCTCGTCTAATGACTGAGTTTCGAGCTCGCTCCCTTCAACGGCATTTACAAACTTATCAAAGTACGTCTTGTGGTGTTTGCTGTAATGCACTTCCATGGTTTTCGCGTCGATGTACGGCTCTAGTGAATCGTACGGGTAAGGCAGAGCGGGAAATGTATGTGACATAGTAAATCCTCCTTAACTGGAAAATTTACTTTAATGCTAACGATAATTATTATCAACTTTGATCTTTGTAAGGGTATTCTAAGAAGCCTCGCCAATTTCTAAAGTGAGGGTGGGGCTGTGAATCACTCACTCTAGAAATATGGTGCGAATTATTGTTAGTTCATCAAATTGAGACTAACAATTGATCGGTAAGGTGATACTCATACGCAATCCGCCTAAAGGACTTCGGCTGGCTGCGATCGTGCCACTGTGCTGGCGAATGGCACTTTCGGTAATGGTTAGGCCGAGACCTGTGCCGCCAGAGTGGCGATCGCGTGCCGTGGAAACGCGATAGAACGGGCGAAAAATCGCGGCCAGTTCCTCTTCTGGTACACCTTCTCCATTATCGTCAACCGTGATACGAAGCGTATCGTCATCGGCTTTGATGTCGATTTGTACCTCATCTTTTCCGTAGTAAATGGCGTTACGAACGATATTTTCCACCGCACTCATCAGTAGTTTAGGGTTACCGGAAATATTGCGCTTAGGTAATTCTGAATAGTGTAGCTGTTTGCCCATTTGCTCTGCTTCAAACTGCGCATCTTTAATGATTTCTTCCCATAAACTTTCTAGTGGCTGTGTTTCGCGAGTCATATGACTGTTCGCCTGCATGCGAGAAAGCTCTAATAGTTCGCTGATCATCTGTTCCAAGCGCTGCGCTTCGGTATCGATACGAGTCAGTTCTGGGCTTTCGCCTTGTTTACGCGTCGCTAATGCGCTTGCCATGCGCAGACGAGTTAAAGGTGAGCGCAGCTCGTGAGAGATATCGGATAGCAAACGTTGTTGTCCTGAAATCATTTGATTAACCGCTTCGACCATCTGGTTGAAGCTGCTACCTGCTTGACGAAACTCCGCCGTGCCTTTTTCTAAATTTGGGTCTGTGACAAATTCACCTTTCGCCACACGTTGAGCAGCGGCTTCAAGACGACGTGCAGGCTGACTCAAAGCCCAAGCAAGCCATAACAGCAATGGTGTACTAACCAACATGACCGCAAGCAAGAGCTGGAATGGGTGATCAAACAGACGCAGGAGTAGAGGTGGTGGCTCATTCCACTTGAAGCCCACGTACATCAAGATATCGGAATCTGCCAAAGTGATAGGAATTGGGCCCGCAATCATGTATCGACCATACAGCTTCTGCTTTGGATTATTGTAATCTTCGATACTGGTGACAAAGTTTTGCATGGCACGCAATTGAAAATTGCTGCGTTTTTCTGTCGTAAGAACATTACCGCTGTAGTCAGAAAAAAACACTCGTGGGCGAGGGTCGTGCTTGCCGTGGCGGTTGCCCTCGATACGAAAAAGTATGCGGCCTAAATCAGTTTGCTGGCTGTATTTTTGTTGGATTGAGTCACGCGTTTCTACCATACGTTTGTAGTGTTCTTCTGGAATATCGCGAGCTTTGCGTGGGTCCAAATGTGGCAGTGATAGCACGGCTATCAATACTAATAACATGGTGAACCAAAAAATGGCAAAGATGCGTCCATACAGGCTATTGATGTTTGGCAGTTTGATGCGTGATAGGCGCATTAATCCTCCTCAAGCAGCATGTAGCCACGACCACGCAGGGTTTTAATTCGCGGCTTGCCATTGCTTTGATCTGGTAATTTTTTACGTAAGTTCGAGACATGCATATCGATAGCGCGATCAAAAGCAGCGAGTCGTTTACCAAGCACATCTAAGCTCAGTGTCTCTTTGGTCAGCACTTGTCCTGGGTTTTGTGCGAAGTGGGTGAGTAGCGCAAACTCGGTTGCCGTGAGATCGAGTAGCTGTTGCTCACAGTACGCTTCTTGCTTACCGGGATAGAGGCGGATTTCTTGATACTCAATGCAATCGCTGTTTTTGGTATTTTTTTGTGTGCTGCTAGTGCGGCGTAAAATCGCGCGGATACGCGCTAACAGCTCTCGGTCACTAAAAGGTTTTGGTAAATAATCATCCGCGCCCAGTTCCAAGCCGATCACGCGATCAATTTCTTCCCCTTTAGCGGTCAGCATCAAGACGGGAGTTTCCCAATTTTCACGTAAGCGTTTCAGCGTTTCCATGCCATTGAGTTTTGGCATCATGACATCCAACAAAATCAAATCAATCTTATCATTGATCGCGGCTAAGCCGGCTTCACCGTCATTTGCTTCGCTGACGTCAAACCCTTCGAAACTGAGTACTTCTTTTAATAAGCTGGTTAGCTCGATATCGTCATCGATTAAAAGAATGTTTGCCATGGGGGCACCTATAGTAAGTTACCGATAGCCTAATATTACATTGGAATGATGCGCAACGAAGAGGAGAAAAATCACTCTTTACGATTCTTTACGCTCCCTATACGTCGCTTTACCTAGCGGGTCGTATTCTATACTCAAGCGCTGTGAGAACAGCTCAGAAGAACCACTCACCTGTGTAAGGAATCATATTATGAAGTCTGCAAAAAAACTTGTGTTAGCTGCTGTTGTTCTACCTCTTACTCTTGGCGCCGCAAGCGCATTCGCTTACGGTGGTAAAAACCATCATAAAGGTCCTCGTGACGAATGCGGCATGGGTATGGACCGAGGTGTCATGCGTCAACTAGACCTGACTGATGCACAAAAAGATCAGCTAAAAAAAATGCGTGAAGCAAACAAAGCAGAAATGAAAGCAAAATTCGCTGATGGCAAAGAAGCACGTATGGCTGAGCGTCAAGCGCATCACGCAAAAGTGCAATCGCTTTTGCTGGCGGATAATTTTGATGAAGCTCAAGCTAGCGAATTAGCAAAAGAGATGGTTGAGCGCCAAACGGAACGTCGCGTGCAAATGCTAGAAAGAAAGCACCAAATGCTTAGCGTATTAACACCTGAGCAGAAAGCGAAATTTGTTGAGCTACAAAATGAACGTATGCAAGAGTGTGGCGACAGAATGCACAAGCGCATGGAAAAGTCGCGCAATAATTAAGTCATGAATTGATGTTATATAAAGAGGCAGCCATTGGTTGCCTCTTTTTGATCTGGTTATTTCATGGTCATTCAATATACTCAACGTATGGTTTTAGTTAACTCTTTGATTATGAAACAGCAATACGCACGTTTAGTTACGACCGCCGCTTGGACTGCAACCATTGTGGCGACGCTTCTTCTGATAGTAAAAGTCATCACGTGGTGGGTAACCGGCTCAGTGAGCTTATTGGCGTCATTGATTGACTCCATGTTAGATATCGCGGCTTCGGTTGTGAATCTTGTGGTGGTTCGTTACGCCTTACAACCGGCAGACCGCGAACATACGTTTGGACATGGTAAAGCTGAGTCCTTAGCGGCCCTAGCCCAAGCAATGTTTATTTCGGGCTCGGCAGTATTTTTGATTCTTAACGGGATTGACCGATTTTTCCGCCCACATGCTTTACACGCACCGGAGTTAGGTGTGTATGTATCGCTGTTTGCGATTGTGGTCACACTTGGCTTGGTGATGTTCCAAAAACATGTGGTTCGCGTGACGGGGAGCCAAGCAATAGCGGCGGATTCTCTGCATTATCAGACTGACTTGTATATGAATGTTGCGATCATGGTGGCTCTGGGGCTCAGTTATTTTGGAGTGACTCAAGCGGATGCTGTGTTTGCGATTGGTATTGGTGTCTTCATTCTTTATAGCGCTTTCAAAATGGTCAGCGAAGCGATTCAAACCTTACTTGATAGAAAGTTGCCCGATGAAGAGCTTGAGCAAATTAACCAAGCTTGTTTGAGCGTAAAAGGGGTATTGGGCGTGCATCAGTTACGCACGCGAATGTCAGGACCGACGCGCTTTATACAGTTGCATTTAGAGCTAGACGATAACTTACGATTAATTGAGGCGCATTACATCGCTGATAAAGTGGAAGATAATTTATTGGCTCTGTTTCCTGATGCGGACGTACTGATCCATCAAGATCCATTGTCTGTCGTTTTCGGACCAGAGAAAGAGCAGAAAGCACAAGATTGGTAGGCTTGAAAAATCCATCAGTGCCCGACGACAAACAGGTACTTATTGACTATCTTTCCATCAATACTTATTAAGATTCGTGATCCTGATATGAATCAACAAAGTTTCATAGAGAAACTGTAATACTCTTACATAAGTAGAAAAGTTACATAAAAAAGTGCGTTTTCATTGGTAATCCTGTAGAGGAAATGTAACATAACGCACAGTTCTGGATTATGCAGGTTGCTTGGTAACAAGGGGCCTAAAAGAAAATTAAATAATTGATTGCCAAAGATCGAGGGTGAGCATGATTAAGAAGATCGGTGTTTTAACAAGTGGCGGTGACGCACCTGGTATGAACGCTGCGATACGCGGCGTAGTACGTACAGCACTATCCGAAGGATTGGAAGTATTCGGTGTGTACGACGGCTACCTAGGCCTATACGAAGGCCGCATCGAGAAGCTAGATCGTTCTAGCGTTTCAGATGTGATCAACAAAGGTGGTACGTTCCTAGGTTCTGCACGTTTCCCTGAATTTAAACAAGTGGAAGTTCGTGAAAAAGCGATTGAGAACCTGAAAAAACATGGTATCGATGCACTAGTGGTAATCGGTGGTGATGGTTCGTACATGGGTGCGAAGAAACTGACTGAAATGGGTTACCCATGTATCGGTCTTCCGGGCACAATCGACAACGATATCGCAGGTACGGATTACACTGTGGGCTACCTAAGTGCACTAAACACCGTTATCGATGCAATCGACCGTCTACGTGATACTTCTTCATCTCACCAACGCATTTCAATTGTAGAAATCATGGGCCGTCACTGTGGTGATTTGACTCTGATGTCTGCAATTGCGGGCGGTTGTGAATACATCATCACTCCGGAAACTGGTCTAGACAAAGACAAGCTGATCAGCAACATCCAAGATGGTATCGCTAAAGGTAAGAAACACGCGATCATCGCGCTTACTGAGCTAATGATGGATGCTAATGAACTAGCACGTGACATCGAAGCCGCGACAGGTCGTGAAACTCGTGCAACAGTACTTGGTCACATCCAACGTGGTGGTCGTCCAACTGCATTTGACCGCGTACTAGCATCTCGTATGGGTAACTACGCTGTTCACCTATTGATCGAAGGTCATGGTGGTCGTTGTGTAGGTATCGTGAAAGAGCAACTTGTTCACCACGATATCATCGACGCAATCGAAAACATGAAGCGTCCAGTACGCAACGATCTATACAAAGTTGCTGAAGAACTGTTCTAAGCAAGCTTGAAATAGATAAACAAAACCGCGGCTTTCCGCGGTTTTTTTGTATTTGAGAATCAACAAAAAGAAACTAGTGATAGACGAGTGTTAAGACACGCTGCTCTGCTCTATGAGCGTTAATTTTCGCTCGCGCAGCGCAAACAAGTAGCCCAGTAGCCCACCCAACGTATTCCCAACCGCGATACCGATAAACAAGCCTTCAATGCTGTAGATTTGGCTCCCGATCCACGCCGATGGCAAGGTAAAAATGAACAGCCGCATAAAGCTCCACTGGAATGCACGCAATGGCTTGTGCATCGCATTCAAACCACTGACTAACATCATTACGATGCCTTGGAAGCCATAACTAAATGGCACCACCAGTAAATAATGCCAAAGCAGGTTTTTCACCGCATCTTCCTGAGAAAACAGCGCAGCCAGAGGAATGCTCAGTGGCACCATCATCAAGAAGATAAACCCTTGGAATACCACTGCAAAACGCATGCTAATAAATAAACCGGAAAAGGCTCGTTGCGGTTGTTTGGCTCCTAAATTTTGTGCCATAAACGGTGTGAGGGCAGAGGTCAGCGACATCAATACTAAAATCAATATAGACTCAATACGCTGCGCTGCGCCGTAAGCAGCAACCGCCGCTGTACCGTGGTTGGATAACAGCATCATCAGAATGGCACCGGACAACGGATTCATCGCGTTTGATAGCGCTGCAGGGGTACCAATTTTTAGTGTCTGTTGCCAGTCTTGTTTCAGCAAAGCCCATTGGGGTTGAGCAAGCAATTTTTCCCGTTTAATTAGCACATAGAATGAGCCACACAAAGCACCTAACCAGCTAAAGGCACTTGCTATGGCTGCGCCTTGAATGCCAAGTTCCGGAAAAGGGCCATAACCGAAAATCAACAATGGATCGAGCATGCCATTAATCAAACCAGCCAACATCATGACTTTTGCTGGTGTCTTTGTGTCGCCAGTAGCTCGGATAGCACTGTTGCCCGCCATTGGGATCACTAGCAGAGGAATGGTGAGATACCAGACCTGCATATATTGCTCAATAAGAGGGATGAGATCATCAGACGCACCAAGAAAACGAAACAATGGCGCAATGGTGGTAAAGCCAATAGAAGACGCGATAGCCACAAGTAACACGGCTAACAACAAACCGTGGGTGGTGAACCGAGCAGCTTGTGGTGCATGACCTTGCCCAAGCAAGCGACCAATATTGGTCGATAGTCCCATCCCAATCCCCATCGTAATGCAGTTAACCGCAAAGGTGACAGGGAAGGTATAGCTGATAGCTGCTAGCGCTTGAGTGCCAAGCAACGAGATAAAAAACGTGTCCACCAAGTTAAACATCAAAATTGCGATCATGCCCATGGTCATGGGTACGGTCATTTTCCGCAGCGTTTCAGGAATGGGTGCGGTCAACAAACCATGCTTATCGGTCGCTTGGGGTTCCAGCTTGTTATTTTCCTGCATGTGTGACAACTATCTGGTGAGCAAACTGCAAGGATACAAGAAAGCGAGATGCCGAGCGAGTGAGCATTTCTAACGCAAACCGTTGCCTAGTTGTTCGTTATTTTAACTAAGTCACAAAAATTTTGTGCCACCCCCTTGGGATCGCTGCTTCGACCCCTTATATAGGGATCACGTGTCTGGGGCTACAGTCCCTAAGGACAATTATCAAATAAACATGGAAATTTTCAGGAGAGACGACCGATGAACATTCGTCCATTACATGACCGAGTTATCGTTGAACGTAAAGAAGTTGAATCTAAGTCTGCTGGTGGCATCGTTCTGACTGGTTCTGCTGCAGAAAAATCGACTCGCGGTGTTGTTCTAGCTGTGGGTAAAGGCCGCATCCTAGAAAACGGCACCGTACTGCCACTAGACGTTAAAGTCGGTGATACCGTTATCTTCGCTGAAGGTTACGGTACAAAAACTGAAAAAATCGACGGTAAAGAAGTGCTTGTCATGTCTGAAAACGACATCATGGCGATCGTTGAATAATAGCAATCATTGAGTAATTTTTTGCTCAGATTCAATTACGAAATTACACACAAAGAATTTTAGAAAGGAAATCAAAGATGGCTGCTAAAGACGTTAAATTTGGTAATGACGCACGAGTTAAAATGCTGGAAGGTGTAAACGTTCTGGCTGACGCAGTAAAAGTAACACTGGGTCCTAAAGGACGTAATGTCGTTCTAGACAAATCTTTTGGTGCACCAACTATCACTAAAGATGGTGTATCAGTAGCGCGTGAAATCGAGCTGGAAGATAAGTTCCAGAACATGGGCGCACAAATGGTTAAAGAAGTTGCGTCTAAAGCAAACGACGCAGCGGGTGACGGCACAACAACAGCAACGGTACTAGCGCAATCTATCGTTAACGAAGGTCTAAAAGCAGTCGCAGCGGGCATGAACCCAATGGATCTTAAGCGTGGTATCGACAAAGCTGTTGCCGCGGCAGTTGAGCAACTAAAAGAGCTTTCTGTTGAATGTAACGACACAAAAGCGATCGCGCAGGTTGGTACTATCTCTGCAAACTCAGACGCAAGCGTAGGTAATATCATTGCAGAAGCAATGGAGCGTGTGGGTCGTGATGGCGTTATCACGGTTGAAGAAGGTCAGGCGCTACAAGACGAGTTAGACGTAGTAGAAGGTATGCAGTTCGACCGCGGTTACCTGTCTCCTTACTTCATCAACAACCAAGAATCAGGCAGTGTTGATCTAGAAAACCCATTCATTCTTCTAGTAGACAAGAAGATCTCAAACATTCGTGAGCTTCTTCCAACGCTAGAAGCTGTCGCGAAAGCATCTCGTCCACTGCTTATCATTGCAGAAGATGTAGAAGGCGAAGCGCTAGCAACATTGGTTGTGAACAACATGCGTGGCATCGTAAAAGTTGCAGCTGTGAAAGCACCTGGCTTCGGTGACCGCCGTAAAGCAATGCTACAAGACATCGCTATCCTAACTGGCGGTACTGTGATTTCTGAAGAGATCGGTCTAGAGCTAGAAAAAGTTGCACTAGAAGATCTAGGTCAAGCGAAGCGTGTTTCTATCACGAAGGAAAACACGACTATCATCGATGGTATCGGTGAAGAAGAGATGATCTCTGGCCGTGTTGCTCAGATTCGTCAACAAATCGAAGACGCAACTTCAGACTACGACAAAGAGAAACTACAAGAGCGCGTTGCTAAACTAGCTGGCGGTGTTGCAGTAATCAAAGTCGGTGCAGCGACCGAAGTTGAAATGAAAGAGAAGAAAGACCGTGTAGAAGATGCGCTAGCCGCAACTCGCGCAGCGGTTGAAGAAGGTGTTGTTGCTGGTGGTGGTGTTGCACTTATCCGTGCGGCATCTAAGATTGCTCACCTAACGGGTGACAACGAAGAACAAAACGTTGGTATCCGCGTTGCACTACGTGCAATGGAAGCGCCAATCCGTCAAATCACGAAGAACGCTGGTGAGGAAGACTCAGTTGTTGCGAACAACGTGAAAGCGGGTGAAGGTAGCTACGGCTACAACGCGGCAACAGGCGAATACGGCGACATGCTAGAAATGGGTATCCTAGATCCAACTAAAGTTACTCGTTCTGCACTACAATTCGCAGCATCGGTTGCAGGTCTGATGATCACAACTGAAGCGATGGTTACTGACCTACCGCAAAAAGACGCGCCAGCGATGCCTGACATGGGCGGCATGGGTGGCATGGGCGGTATGGGCGGCATGATGTAAGCCAGCTTATCTCATCGCTCTAGGGAAACCTTATAGCGGAAAGATAACCGACCAAACCTTTAAAAGTCGAGGCAGATGCCTCGACTTTTTTATGCGTATCACCTGAGAAACATGACGTTCTGGTGTGGCTTATCATGAAATTTTTGAGCGTAAAAAGCGCCATTTCAGAAGCAAAAAATCGAAGAGAAATATTTTTTCTTTTGAGTCAGATGGTTAAATCTGACCTATTGCTAACACTTTTTGAACGGGGACAGAGCAAAATCTGAACATTACACTATGTTGTAAATTGTTGCTTCCCATCATGGAGATGAAAATGAAAAAGCTTATGACGTCATTGGCGGTTGCAGCCGCTATCGCATCACCTGTTGCTTTTGCCGACAGTACACCTGTGATGTTCTCTACTATCGACAACACAAACGCACCCTCTAATTCTTCAGTAGGTGGCGTTCGTTTAGCTGTGCTGCATGGGCAGGTAAATGAGGTTAAAGGTGTCGACTTTTCACTGCTTGGTATGTCAGAAACGGATCGTACGACAGGTGTGAACTTCGGTCTGTTTTTTGGCGCAGCAAAAGTAAATCAAGAAATGAAAGGCGCGTCTTTAGGCTTAGTTAACTGGAACCAAGGTCAGACGACGGGTGTTAACTTGGGTGCTGTTAACATTACGAACAACGTAAAAGGCTTGAACTGGAGCGCGGTGAACTATTCTGAAGGCTACACCATGGCGGATGTGGGCTTAGCGAGTATCTCTAAGAAGTCTAATTTCCAGTTTGGTTTCTTCAACATGACCGATCAAATCGATGGCGTGCAAATTGGTCTTTTGAACTGTGCGGATAACGGTTTCTTCAAGTGTTTCCCACTCATCAACTTTGCTAAGTAATCCCTGAGAAAGTCAGAATCTTTATATACAGAAAGCCCTCGATGTTCGTCGAGGGCTTTTTAATTACAGATGGGATGAAGCGAGTTTCTCGGATCGTTAACTATTTAATTAATCGTGATGAAGTTTTGCGTTGTTGAATTCTTTGATGAACACCGCGGCGTAATGCTTTGATGTGGTTTTCTGCTTTATCCACACCTAACAACACGGTTAATGTCAGGAGAGTAATAACCACCGACTGCGTTAAATAACCCAAACCTATCATCAAACCTAAACCTGCTAGCACCCATATTACAGCCGCGGATGTTACGCCATGGATTTTTCCATCTAGTGTCATCATAACGCCAGCGCCTAAGAAGCCGACGCCAGTAATGATCTGACCAAGCACTCGTGCTTGATCAAGAGTATTTGGCGATAACGACACTGCCATCGACATAAACAGGTAGGTGCCTGAAATAATTAATATTGCTGTGCGAATGCCAACCGGTTTACCACGAGTTTGGCGCTCTATACCGATCATGAGCCCATTAATGGCGCAGCATAGTAGGGCAGGCCAACTGAATGGGCCAAGATCGAAAATTTGTTCGAATGCTGTATGCATCTTGACCTCCAAAAGTGCGGAGTATGCATAGACTTACCGTGCAAAGCGAACAAAAATAATCAATCTAGACGACAAATTTAATTGAGCGTCAGAGCTTATTCTAAATGCAAATCCAACGGCGTTTTACTTGGCCTGCCACCAATTTCTCGTGTGAGTTTTGGTACCAGATAACCCGATACACGCGTGATGAGTCCGCGCATAATAGCTTTCGCTTCTTCGTCCGAAATAAAGTAGTGCGCTGCGCCTTGCACCTTATCAAGAACGTGGAGGTAATAAGGCAAGATACCCGCGTCAAATAAGGCCTCACTTAACGCCACTTGAGCTTCTACCGAATCATTCACGCCTTTCAGCAGAACGCCTTGGTTTAGAAGCGTAACGCCCGCTCTTTTGAGCTTGAACATCTGTTCAGCAAATTCGTCATTGATTTCGTTGGCATGGTTGATGTGAGTGACGAGGATGATTTGTAACCTTGATGCTTGCAAAAGTTGGCATAGTTCATCAGTGACTCGAGCAGGAATCACCACAGGTAAACGGCTATGAATACGCAGACGTTTGATGTGAGGAATGTGAGCAATGTGCTCTAAAAGCCAATGAATCTCATCGTCTTTTGCCATTAATGGATCACCACCTGAGAAGATGACTTCGTTCAACTCTGGTTGTTGTGCCATGTACTCTAAGCACTTGGTCCAGGCTTGTTTCCCGCTTTTGTTCTCTTGATAAGGGAAGTGACGACGAAAACAGTAACGGCAATTTACCGCGCAGCCACCTTTGACAATCATCAGGGCGCGGTTGCGATACTTGTGTAGCAGGCCAGGGACTTCATTGTCCTGCTCTTCCAATGGATCATAGGAGTAACCCGGATGCACCTCAAATTCGTCGCTCAGTGGTAAAACCTGACGTAAAAGAGGGTCTTTAGGGTTGCCTTTCTCCATCCTATCGACAAAACTTTGCGGTACACGCTGTGCAAACAGCTTGCGCGCGGCAAACCCGTCTTGCCACGGTGAAGGATCAATTTCCAGTATTTCGAGCAATTTTGCAGGATCAGAGATCCCATTCGCCAACTGTTTGAGCCAGTTTTGCTCAACAGATTCGACTTTTCGGGTTATTATGTGCGGCATTGAATTTAGCTCTAAGAATGTAAGAGGAAAAAATGGCTACAGTTAGCACCAATGAATTTAAAGGCGGTCTTAAGTTAATGCTTGATAACGAGCCTTGTGTAATTCTGGAAAACGAATACGTTAAACCAGGTAAAGGCCAAGCGTTCAACCGTGTTAAAATTCGTAAACTTCTTTCTGGTAAAGTGCTAGAGAAAACATTCAAGTCTGGTGACACTTGTGAAGTGGCAGACGTAATGGATATCGACCTAGATTATCTATATTCAGACGGCGAATTCTACCACTTTATGAACAGTGAAACGTTTGAACAGATCGCAGCGGATGCAAAAGCGGTAGGTGAAAACGCTAAGTGGTTGGTAGAAAACAACACTTGTATGATCACTCTTTGGAACGGTAACCCAATTACTGTTACTCCACCAAACTTCGTTGAGCTAGAAGTT
>NZ_JAWOTS010000044.1:0-17210 GCF_033338975.1 Vibrio sp. Vb0349
CTAGCGGTGCCGATGAGGTTTCTTCGGAAAGGTTTTTATCGTTATTTTTTTGGTCGTTATTTTTACTTGTCATGCCTATATCCTGTGTAGCTAGGGCTGGAGAGCCGCCAGTAATTCTTGGTTGGATGCGCTTCCCGTGCATCTCACGCGAGTGAACCCCCTTTGAATTGCGATGTCAGCGATACGCTGACTGGGGATATACAACTCTTGTTGATTAAGCCAAGTCAATTGCTCCGACGTCAATTGGCTGCACAAATAATCCAGTTGTTCACCACTGGTGACAACAATCTGGTTAATTTGTAGGTTTTTCCATAGTGAGACACAGCTTACTGGATCGAATGGGATGAATTCTCTCTTGTAAGTCTCACTATAGTGAACTTTTGCGCCACGTCTCACCAATGCATCTTTGATCAGTTCTCTTCCGCCGTTACCACGAAGGATAAGAACTTGTTGTTGTGCCACATTGTTGAGCTCTGGCAGTCGCAATAAGTGTTCACTATCACTGACTTGGGGATAGTGTACTTTCTGTTGGGTACATTTGCTTAAATAGTGTGCTGTTTTTTGACCAACGGCAAGGTAAATAGCTTGTTTCGGCCATGACATCCCGTTGCTGGCTAAGATTTGCTGTGCACATTGCACTGCATGTCGACTAACAGCGATAACAATTTGAGCTTGATGTAGATGTTTAGAGAGGTGCGTGTCCGTGAGATCGGCGACAATGTCGATCAGAGGATGGTGATATGCGGAAATGCCGTGCCTTTCGAGCAGAGAGCAAAGCGCGTTGCCTTGCTCTCCCGGCCGAGTGACCAACACTGCCATGGTTATTCGTGATCTGCGTACAGCTTAGTTAGGATTTCACGAGCGCCGTTATCTAGCAGCTCATTGGCTAGCTGCACTCCTAATGCTTCGCCATCTTTACGATGGCCACGAATTTCACCACGCACAATTTCGCTGCCATCTGGTTCGCCAACTAATGCGCGTAGCCAAATGTTGTCGCCGTCTAGCAGGGCATAGCTGCCGATAGGTACCTGACACCCGCCTTCTAGCGTAAGGTTCATTGCGCGCTCACACAAAACGCGGTCTACGGTGTCTTGGTGGTTAAGTGGCTCAAGCAGCTTAAGCAGTCTTTCATCGTCAAGGCGGCACTCAATACCGACAGCACCTTGGCCTACCGCTGGTAGTGATTGCTCTGGTTCGATAAAGCTACGAATGCGCTCTTCAAGCTTCAATCGTTTGAGGCCAGCCGCAGCAAGAATGATTGCATCATACTCACCCGCATCTAACTTACCAAGGCGAGTGCCCACATTACCGCGAAGCTCTTTGATGATGATGTCCGGACGATATTCTTTCAGTTGGCATTGACGGCGCAAACTGCAAGTACCAACCACGGCACCTTGAGGGAGCTCATCAATGTGGCTATAGGTATTAGAGACGAAGGCATCACGAGGATCTTCACGCTCACAAATGGTCACGAGGCCAAGGCCTTCTGGGAAATCGACGGGTACGTCTTTCATTGAGTGAACGGCGAGGTCTGCACGTCCTTCTAGCATCGCGATTTCAAGCTCTTTTACGAACAAGCCTTTGCCGCCAACTTTTGCTAGTGGTGTATCTAAAATCACGTCACCTTTGGTCACCATGGTTACTAACTCGACTTCCAAGCCAGGGTGAGCGGCTTGAAGGGCGTCTTTAACAAAGTAAGCTTGCCATAAAGCAAGAGGGCTTTTTCGAGTTGCAATGCGAATCGGTGTGGATTGTGTCATGATCTTCTCAATGCTGTTTGGATTTGGGTTTATCCTACCATTCTCATCAAGAAATGCTTACTGTTAGTTCGTTATCTCTGAAGGCTATGAATGGAATTACATGACGTTATGAAAATAGTGTGACTGGATTCTCAATTAGACTAAGGACTATTATTAGTAATAGGTAATAAGAGCGACACTACCGCGCGATTAATTTTGTGACTAAAGTATGGTTTTGTATCCAGAGTGATACGCGGGCGTGAAGCTTTACCCGCACCAATAAAAGTGTTAAATTGATCACGTTTTTAAGCCATTTTGGTTTAAAACGTCAGCAGATTTTCGTGATTGTTCAACCAAGGAATTCCCCTTGCAGGCTTACACCCAAAAAATCATCCAGCGACTAGATAATTTGAATCAGCAGCGAGTTGATCGCGCGTTGGCGCTTATGGATTCGCAAAGCCAGCAAGTCTTCCACTTGATTCCTGCCTTGTTGAACTACAACCATCCTGTAATTCCTGGCTATTATGATGCCGATGTCCCGTTTGGTGTGCATGGGCTCGAACTAAATAGCATTCAGCAACAATTCATAGATGATATTCAACTTGCCATTGGTCAGCCGCTCAAGACGGTAGAAAAGCCCGCTATATTGGGTTTATACACCATGGGCAGTACCTCCTCGATTGGTCAAAGTACTTCCAGTGATTTGGATATTTGGGTGTGTATCTCGCCCGATATGGATTGTGACGAACGCGAGTTATTGACCAATAAATGCTTACTCATCACGGATTGGGCACAAAGCAAAGGCGTGGAAGCGAACTTTTTCTTAATGGATAAAGAGCGCTTTAGAAGCAATCATTCTGAGGAGATGACAGGTGATAACTGTGGTTCATCTCAGCACTTACTTTTGCTAGATGAATTTTATCGTAGTGCGGTGCGTATTGCCGGACAGCGTTTGTTATGGCAAATCGTGCCGCCAGAAATGGAAGAGTGTTACGACGAGTACGTTTCTCAACTGTGCAGTGATGGTTACATCGACTGTAGTGAATGGATCGACTTTGGTAAATTGAACTGCATTCCTGCTGAAGAATACTTCGGCTCGAACTTGTGGCAGTTATACAAAAGCATCGACTCTCCCTACAAATCGGTATTAAAAGCCATCTTGCTAGAAGCTTACTCGTGGGAATACCCGCATACTCAATTGTTAAGTATCGACACTAAGCGTCGTTTCTTTGCCCATGAGCCTGACCTCTATGGCATGGATGCGTACTACTTAATGTTGGAAAAAGTAACCCGTTACCTAGAGCGAATTCAAGACGATACACGTTTGGATTTGGTGCGTCGCTGTTTCTATCTCAAAACCCATGAAAAACTATCTCGTGAGCCGAATATTGGCTCAGTAGCTTGGCGTCGTGAAGCACTGAGCGATATGATTGCAAAATGGAATTGGGATGCCAGTGTCGTTGCAGAGCTCGATGACCGCCGTAATTGGAAGGTTGAACAAGTAAAGGTGGTACATCATGCATTGCTGGATGCGTTGATGCAAAGCTACCGTAACTTGATTCAATTTGCGCGTCGTAACGACATCACTTCTGCTATCAGTCCGCAAGACATCAGTATTTTGGCCCGTAAACTCTACGCGGCTTTTGAAGTATTGCCGGGCAAAGTAACGTTACTAAACCCACAGATTTCACCTGATCTGCACGAGCCTGACTTGAGCTTTATCGAAGTGAAAAAAGGGGGGGTAAACAAGTCTGGTTGGTACCTCTATAAACAACCGCTTATTGCGCACCGCATTTTGGGGCAACCATATCTAGAGCATCATGAATACTTGAGTAAGTTGGTTGCTTGGGCATTCTTCAATGGCTTGATCACTGAATCGACTCGTTTACATGCCGTGGTACGTGAAGCGCAGCTAGATATTGATAAGTTTTACCAAATGGTGAGTGACTTACGAAATACTTTTGCGTTGCGTAAGCGTCGTCCATCTATGCAGGCGCTAGCGAGTCCTTGTGAAATAAGCCAGCTTGCGATGTTCATCAACTTCGAAAATGATCCGACGTCTGAACTTTCTGGTCGTTCGTTGAAAGTGGATGTTAAGAACACCGATATTTTTAGCTTTGGTCCAGAACATAAAAATTTAGTCGGCAGTGTTGACCTTGTTTACCGTAACTCTTGGCATGAAGTGCGTACGCTGCATTTCAAAGGGGAAACGGCGATGCTGGATGCACTGAAAACCATTTTGGGCAAAATGCACCAAGATGCGTTGCCACCAGAATCAGTGGATGTGTTCTGCTATGCGAAGAACATGCGTGGTGTGATGCGTAATATGGTTTACCAGCTTTTAGCTGAATGTATCGACTTACGCTTGAAACCAGTAGAGCAAGAGAAACGCCGCCGCTTTAAAGCGATGCGTCTTGGTAACCAGACTTATGGGTTGTTCTTTGAACGTCGTGGTGTGTCGGTGCAGAAGCTAGAAAATTCCATCGATTTCTACCGCAGCATTTCTACTAACAAACTCAAAGGCTCGCCGCTGTTAATGCTCGATCGTGAGCAAGAATATCAAATGCCGGAGGCGGTGGATGGGTTTGCCAGTGAAGGTCTGGTGCAGTTCTTCTTTGAAGATAACGAAGATGGCTTCAATATTTATGTTTTGGATGAGTCAAATCAAGTGGAAGTGTATCACCAATTTAGTGGCTCCAAAGATGAAATGATTTCGTCTGTAAACAGCTTCTACACGTCGGTAAAAGACGATAGTCGCGTCGCGTCGAAGTTTATTAACTTTAACCTGCCTCAGTACTATCAAATTATTCACCCTGAAGAGGGGAATGCGTATATCATTCCTTACCGTAATGACGGTTGTTCACCGAGTCGCCCGACCAAAACTGTGAACGCGTAATTAAACCCGTATCAATAAACAAAAAGAGCACTTCGGTGCTCTTTTTGTTTTGGTGACGATTGACCAGAATTATGCCCAATCAATGGCTTCGCCTGCGTGCTTTTCACACTCTTTCTTCACCATTTCAAATAGCTCCATACCCGTTTTTGAGCAGGTCCATTTACCTTCAATAAGCTTGAAGTGGAAACCACCAGATTTGGACGCTAGCCAGATCTCATGCATCGGCTCTTGGCGATTAATGATGATTTGGCTGCGGTCTTCAAATTCCAATGTCATTACGTTGCCAGTGACTTCGTAATCAATGTCTGCGCCTGAATCATCGATGGATTCTTCGATGATTTGCATCTGCGCATCCACCAGTTGATGAAATTCAGTATCGTTCATCCGTCTATCCTATTGCTTTTCCTGAGTGTGGTGCGATTATAGGGGGCATTGATTCAATAATCACGATATGCGAAATGAAAAAATTAGTTACTGTGTTGTTTGTGATGGTTGCCGCGACCTTAGCGGGGTGTGGTCAGTCTGGCTCACTATACATTCCAGATGACACTCAACAGAATGAGCAATCACAATAAATAACCGCACCTTAGGGTGAAATTAGGGTTCAGCAGTCGAATAAAATAAGGGAAGCGAATTTTGGATTACTTCAACTATCAGGATGATGGCCAGCTTTGGGCCGAAGACGTCCCACTTCAAGCTCTTGCAGAGCAATATGGCACTCCTCTTTATGTATATTCTCGAGCCACGCTAGAGCGCCATTGGAAGGCGTTTGATAGTGCTGTGGGTCAGCATCCTCACCTGGTTTGCTACGCGGTGAAAGCCAACTCAAACTTAGGCGTATTGAACACGCTAGCGCGTTTGGGATCGGGTTTTGACATCGTGTCGGGTGGTGAACTTGAGCGTGTGATTGCCGCAGGCGGTGATCCGAAAAAAGTCGTTTTCTCTGGTGTTGGTAAAACACCGGCAGAGATGAAGCGCGCTCTTGAGCTAGGTATCAAATGTTTCAACGTTGAATCTGAGCCAGAGCTAGAACGTTTGAACAAGGTTGCGGGTGAGCTTGGTGTGATTGCGCCAATTTCTCTGCGTATCAATCCAGATGTCGACGCGAAAACACACCCTTACATTTCGACTGGTCTTCGCGACAATAAATTCGGCATTGCGTTTGATCGTGCGCCAGATGTTTATAAATTCGCGCAAAGCCTGCCGAACTTGAATGTGCAAGGTATCGACTGCCACATTGGTTCTCAGCTGACCAATATAGACCCATTTATCGACGCGACAGACCGTTTATTAGCCCTGATTGATGATTTAAAAGCGCAAGGCATTAACATTCGTCACCTTGACGTCGGCGGTGGTTTGGGTGTGGTCTATCGTGATGAATTACCACCTCAGCCTTCTGATTACGCCAAAGCGTTACTAGGCCGTCTTGAAAATCACCAAGACTTGGAGCTGATCTTTGAGCCAGGCCGTGCAATTGCTGCGAACGCAGGTATATTGCTAACGCGTGTTGAGTTTTTAAAACATACTGAGCATAAAAACTTTGCGATTATCGACGCTGCAATGAACGACTTGATGCGTCCTGCGCTATACCAAGCATGGCAAGATATTGTGCCAGTTTCACCGCGAAAGGGTGAAGCTCAGACTTACGACTTGGTTGGTCCTATTTGTGAAACCGGCGACTTCTTGGGTAAAGATCGCGCACTCGTTTTGCAAGAAGGTGATCTACTCGCGGTTCGTTCAGCAGGTGCCTATGGTTTTGTGATGTCTTCGAACTACAATACTCGTACCCGAGCAGCAGAAGTGATGGTGGACGGTAAACAAAGCCACTTAGTTCGCCAGCGTGAGGAGCTGACCAGTTTGTGGCAGCTGGAACAGATTCTACCGGAGTAACACACAACAAATGCATTTCCACTTTTCCAAAATGCACGGTTTGGGCAACGACTTCATGGTCGTCGACTGTATTACCCAGAACGTGTTTTTCTCGCAAGACCTGATCCGCCGCTTGGCGGATCGTCATACTGGCGTTGGTTTTGACCAATTGCTTGTGGTAGAGGCCCCTTACGACCCTGAAACCGACTTCCATTATCGGATTTTTAATGCCGATGGTAGTGAAGTTGAACAGTGTGGTAACGGTGCACGCTGTTTTGCCCGCTTTGTTCGCTTGAAGGGGCTGACCAATAAATACAGCATCAGCGTGAGCACCAAGAAAGGAAAGATGATTCTCAACATCGAAGATGATGGGGAAGTGACGGTCAACATGGGCGTGCCAGAGTTTGAACCGAACAAAATTCCTTTCAAAGCGAAGCAAAAAGAGAAAACTTACATCATGCGAGCAGGCGACAATACCTTGTTTTGTGGTTCTGTGAGCATGGGTAACCCGCACGTAGTGACCGCGGTCGACGATGTGGATACGGCAGAAGTGGAAACTCTCGGTCCGCTGCTTGAGTCGCATGAGCGTTTCCCAGAGCGCGTCAACGCTGGCTTTATGCAGGTGATGAGTCGTGACCATATTCGTCTTCGAGTTTACGAGCGAGGCGCAGGAGAGACACAAGCTTGTGGTAGTGGTGCATGCGCGGCAGTCGCGGTTGGGATTCTGCAGGGCTTGTTGGATGAAAACGTTAAGGTTTCTCTACCTGGTGGTGAATTGCGAATTGCATGGCAAGGCCCTGGCAAGCCGTTGCTTATGACCGGACCTACAACGCATGTATTTGATGGTCAATTGTCTTGCTAGTTGAAGAAAAAGGAAACGGTTTGTCTCAAGTAGAAGCAGATGCCTTAACGGCTGAAGTAGTGGCCGAGTACCTCAAAGATCATCCAGACTTTTTTGTGCAACGTCCGGAGCTCGTGGATCGTTTATCTTTCCCACACTCAGATTTAGGCGCGGTATCTTTGGTACACATCCAAATGAATCGCCAACGTCAGCGCATTGAAGAGTTAGAGGAAGAGATCACTGCACTAATGTCGCTTGCGGCGAACAATGATCGCACCTTTTACGAATTTATGGATTTGCAGGGGCAGATTCTAAAGTGTGGTGACTTTAAACAAGTCATTCATTCTATCGAAGAGAAAGCCAAAGCACTGGGCTTACGTGCGTTTGTTCGATTGTTTAGTCAATGCGACGCATCGATTCAATTGAGTAAGGAAAGTTATCAACGCTTTGCGACCACTCACCTAAATGGCAAAGATGCGTACTTAGGGCGTCTTCGCAAAGTGGATCGTGAAGCTTTGTTTGGCAACATGGAAGTGCCGGAAATGGGTTCCTATGTGGTACTGCCGCTCGTGAAACAGCAAACACTGGGCGTGCTTGCTTTTTCTAGTGAAGATGGCGGCCATTTTCAGCCAGATATGGATACCTTGTTTTTGCGTCACCTATCATTAGTAGTGGCACATCTCGCTCAAACACTGGTATGGCAAAGTTACGATGACGACAACTCCCAGCACTCCTCTGCCAAATAGTCTGCAAAAGCCTCTCGAGCGCTTCTATGAATTCTTACGAAGCGAAAAGGGGCTTAGCCTACATACTCAGCGCAATTACAAACAGCAGCTAGAAACAATGGCGCAGCACTTAGCTGAAATGGGGCTCAAAGATTGGTCTCAAGTGGATGCTGGTTGGGTGCGCCAATTAGCAGGTAAGGGCATGCGAGAAGGCATGAAAGCCAGCAGTTTGGCAACGCGCCTCTCATCGCTGCGTAGCTTTTTCGATTTCCTTATTCTGCGTGGCGAGATGTCGGCTAACCCAGCCAAAGGGGTTTCAGCACCTCGCAAAAAACGCCCGTTGCCCAAAAACCTCGATGTTGACGAAGTGAGCCAATTACTTGAAGTCAACGAGGACGACCCGCTGGCTGTGCGCGATCGCGCCATGATGGAGCTGATGTATGGCGCCGGCTTACGTTTGGCTGAACTGGTGGGTGTGGATGTACGTGACGTACAACTGCGTAGTGGTGAGCTTCGTGTTATTGGTAAAGGCGATAAAGAACGTAAAGTGCCGTTCTCTGGGATGGCAACCGAGTGGGTCGGGAAGTGGTTACGCGTTCGTGGTGATTTAGCCGCTCCAGGTGAGCCCGCCTTGTTTGTATCTAAGCTTGGAACGCGTATTTCGCATCGTAGCGTGCAAAAGCGCATGGCTGAATGGGGGCAGAAACAGTCTGTCGCAAGCCATATTAGTCCGCATAAATTGCGTCACTCATTTGCGACACATATGCTCGAATCAAGCAATAACTTACGTGCGGTGCAGGAGCTTTTAGGGCACGAGAACATTTCGACGACCCAAATCTACACGCACTTGGATTTCCAACATTTGGCGCAAGCCTACGACCAAGCCCACCCACGCGCACGTAAAAAGAACGGGGAGTGAGCCGAAGTATGAAATTTTATCGCCGTATCGAGCCTATTAAGGCAATGACCTTTGACCTAGATGATACCCTCTATGACAACTATCCTGTGATAGTTCGCATGGAGCGTGAGTTGCTATCTTGGCTCAAGCACCATCATCCAGCGGTTGCTCATATGAACAAAGCGGATTGGTTTGCTCTCAAACAGCGAGTTGTGCAGCAACAACCCGAGCTGAAGAGCGATGTCACTTTATGGCGTTTAGTGCAACTTCAGCAAGCTTTCTCCCAAGTAGGCTACGACGAAGACGCAGCACATGCCGCCGCGAAAGCCGCAGTAGACGTTGCGTTGGACTGGCGTAACCGTTTTGAAGTGCCGCAGCAAAGCCTCGATGTACTGGAGAAACTCGCGCAGCACATCCCGTTGGTGGCAATCACCAACGGTAATGTGGATTTAGACCGCATCGGTCTTACGCCTTATTTCCAACAGGTACTTAAAGCAGGACCAGATGGATTGGCGAAACCCGCAACCGATATGTTTACTAAAGCGAAGCGATTCTTGGATACTCCTGCGGAGAATATTCTGCATGTTGGTGATCATCTAACCACGGATGTGCATGGTGCAAAGTTGGCTGGTTTTGCAGCCTGTTGGTTTAATGATATGAATAAAAATGTCATTAACCATTCAAAAACACGTACTTTACCTGATATTGAAATCAATAGTTTGCAGCCGTTACTCACACTTTTTTAATTGCTTTCGCATTAATCCATTCTAATCTCATTTTGTGTCTAGAAAAGCAGCGCAAAGCCACGTAAATTATTCTCTATTAAATAAAAATAGTAACGCCACACGTCGTGGTGAAGATAGTGTTACGGCAGTGGTAGGTCCATGCGAGCTTTTTCAAAACTGGTTCACGATGTCAGTCAACTGAATGACTTTTTAGTCACTTTTCCGACTTCCTCAGATAAACAATATTTAGTACAAATATTGTCGACGCAATCGCGCGAAATTACGACCACACTTGCAGACGCCGTTTTGTCGTCGCTGCCGAATGCTCATGTTATGGGGCATAGTACGCGTAATGTGATTCTGGAAGGGGAGATATTTACCTCTGGTTGCCTAGTGAGTGTGATTGAATTTGAGCAAACCACGCTGACTTCTGCGGTACAAACATACTCTTACTCCCCTGACATTGATGGCGGGGAGCTCAAGCGCTCTCTTCTAATGCAGCATAATTCACAGGTGATCCTCAGCTTTGCTGTGCAAATTGAACGACGTGACTATCCCTTGTTTCAAACCTTCGCCAGTGAAGAAGTAGTGATTTCTGGAGGGTTGGCGCAGAGTATTGACGATGGCTGCTGGGTGCTATATCAAAACCGAGTTTACGATAACGCTGTGGTTGCCGTAGCTTTGCACAGTGATACTTTGAAGCTATGGACTGATGCGTATTCGGAATGGAACCCGATTGGCATGCCACACAAAGTCACTCATGCAAAAGGAACGCGCTTGTATTGTTTAGGTGAGAAGAAAGCACTGGACGTATACAAGCGTTACTTGGCGGATGGCCATGACGTGACGCTGAGTCAACTGCTCAGCTTTCCTTTATATCGAGAAAGCTTAGGGCGAAAGGAAGTTTGTACGGTAACGGAGCTACACGCTGATGGCAGTATGAGCTTCGACAGGCCCTGGTGTCTTGGTGACGAAGTGCAATTTTGCTATAACCATCCCTCGTTAACGCTCGAGCAAGTGCGGCATGGTGTGGTTGAGTTAGCCATGCACCAACCTGAAGTCGTGATGATTTTTAACTGCGCGTCACGGTTAGACTTTATTGACAGCAGCGACGAAGTCCAAGCCTTCAAAGATATTGCGACGACGTTTGGTAGTTACTGTATGGGGGAACTGCATGGTGGTATTGGTCAGCCCGAAATTCTTCATCACAGCCTGACGTATTTAGCGATGCGAGAGGGAGACGAAGTGCAAACATTGAACTTGCCTAAGTCGCCCGTTAGCTCCTCTATTTCACCGCTGTTTAGCTTGATTCGAAATGCGATCGGCGATCTCAACCATATGAACGCGCATATGGGGTATCAACTCGATCGCCAAACGCGCAAGTTACAAGAAAGCTATCGACGCGACAGTCGCACGGGATTACAAAACCGGGTCGCATTGCAAGAGCGGCTGAGTAACATCGATTTGGATGAGCATTTGTTGACTCTAAAGCTACTTAACTTTAGTCATATCAACGAAAAATACGGCTACCGAGTGGGAGATCAATTACTCAAAGATCTCTCAATGCACTTTACGAATCGACTACGAAAGCGTTTTGGCATGCCAACGGCTTTACAGCTTTATAGTATTGGGGTTGGTGAATGGGCATTCATATTTAAAGCTGACCAAAGCAGCGAAACCATCAAACAGCACTTTACGCGTTTTGCTGACGCGGTAGAACAAACTAATTTTGAGCCAATTGGCCTACGTGAAATAGATTATCTTTCTATCTCGCTATGCGGCGGCTTAGTGAGTCGTCGAGACTTTCCATCCGCTTCAGTAGATGAGCTCTTACTCAAAGGCATCGAAGCGAGGCGCTCCGGTGTACGCAGTAATACTCATATCTGTAATGCGAAAGATATTGAAGTCAGTGAGGATGTGCGTAAAGAGCAACTTGGATGGCTAAGTTGCGTCAGTAGAGCCATTCTCAAACAGAATATCATCACTTATAGCCAACCTATTGTGCATGCGGGTAGCCACAAATTAGCAAGCCAAGAATGTTTGGTTCGTATTCTGGAAGCCGATGGAACGGTGATTGCGCCAGGGCGTTTTCTGCCAATTATCTCTGATACGCATCTTTACACTCGATTAAGTCGGCACATGATTCATTCTACGTTGCATTACATGCGAGATAAGCAAGGTGACTTTTCTATAAACTTATCGCCGCAAGATTTGCTCAGTGATAAAACTTTAATGCTTTTAGAGCATGAAATTAGCCAGCTAAATGACCCAAGGCGAATTGGTTTAGAAGTGCTGGAATCTGAGCAGATCAAAGACTACGGCCGAATGATAGAAGTGTGCAGTCATTTTAGAAGCTTAGGGGCGCGTATCATTGTTGATGACTTTGGGTCCGGCTATTCGAATATCGATGAAATCCTAAAGTTGGAGCCAGAAGTCATAAAGCTCGATGGCAGCTTGATTCGTGATATTGATAAAGACTTAAAACAGCGCAAGATCGCTTCCCAGTTGGTGCGTTTGTGCCAGGTGTTTAACGCGGAGACGGTGGCGGAGTTCGTCCACAATCAGGAGGTGTGCACCATTGCACAAGACATGGGGGTGGATTATTTGCAGGGTTACTATCTTGGCGAGCCGACTCGACTGTTTTAATGATGTTTCACGTGAAACTTCTTGTCGTAAAAACGCAGCGTAGGCTGCGTTTTTTGTTTGGTTCTTCTACTGAGCTTAATGGTTAACGCTTAAGAGCGTGTCCACTCTTTTCAGCTTGGAACAGAGCGAGGTAATGGGCAAAAAAGCGCTGCATTTGTTGTTGGTTGTTTTGTTCTCCAAGTTGCCCGAGCAAATGTGCAGCGACTTCAAACGTACACAAATTACCTTGTTGTTGGTTGCGTCGCAGCTGATATTGTGAGTCCGCCGACGCAGACAATCCCATAGTAGGGATACCTTCTAACCAACGGCTCTTATTGATCATCTTGCGCGCCTCTTGCCAGGTGGCATCTAAAATAATAAACAGCGGAGTTTTGGTTTGTTGCTGGCTTTGGAGTACCACATGTTCGAGTGTGATACTTTCTTCACAGGGGAAGAGCAACACCGGATACCGCGACGGATCAGCTAATAGAGTGAGCAATTCTGCTGGTGGCTGTTTGCGATCCCAGATTACTCGCTCAATGCTGAGTTGGCACTGCTCTAGTAGCTGGCCGGTATTAGTATCACGCTTCAGTTCATTCGGATGCATTAACAGCAGGATGTTGTGCTCACTGTTAAGTTTCGGCATTAGCGAGCACATACAATTGAATTGAAAACCGCAGGTTGGACACGGTTGTGACATTACAGACGAACTCCTTCTCGCACCGGGCTTATCCCATCAGAGAACAGACGCACGCCACTGACTTGGTTCGGCGTTGCCGTTGGCGCCATGCTTGGGTTGAGTGGGTAGCTAACCCCAGTGTATTGCATCACGTGTGGAGCCGCTTTAGCTCCGCCACCGCTGACATTAAAAATCAGATCTCGCCAACCATGAGAGGTTTGTTGGCCGAGCATAATCGGGCTTTGCACTAGTGTAATGCGGCTATTAAATCGCCATTCCTTTTCGTGATGTTCAAATATCAGCAATGTACAGCCTCCGGAACCACACCAATCCAACTGTACCAATAGCTCTTCGTTACCATCGCTGTTGAGATCGTAAGTTAGCCAACGGTATTGGTTATTGTTGGGGGTGGTTTGATGGATAAAGAAGTAGTTGCGCACCGCGGCATCTACTTTTGAATCAAACTCTGCACTAGAAGGGACGTCAGCACTACCGATGGGGTTGTAGGTGCGTTTTTCGGCTGGTTGCATGATGCCTTCATCACGAACGGTGGCAGGATAAAGGACTAAACCACCATCGGCGATTAGGTATACCAAGTTACCGACTTTTTCTTTGGTCGCTTTGAGCTGATTGCCTTCTCGAGTAAACAGTCGCTCTGACATTAGCCTTTGCTGTTGATGATGCGTCATGACAACTTGAACCTGAGACGGACTTAACTGTTGCCAGTAACCACGCTCGATTAATGGTGCTTGTCCATTGGCGTAACGGTATTTTGTTGTGGCGCTATGGTCTGGGTTTAAGGTCATTTGTACTTCAAAACCTTGTGATTGAGTTGAGGTCGCGACATAGGTATTAGCCCAGCCAAGCGTTGCATCGACGTTTGCAGCCATACCACAACCTTGATACGTCTCGCCTTCATGTTTTAGTGTTGCTTTCCAGCCATACAAAGAATCGCTCATTGTGTCTGAGCAGAGGTTTTCTGTTAAGCGAAGCTCACCATCTTGTAGTTGATAAGTGCGCTGGCGAGGTTGAAGCTGACTGCTGTTAATCGCTAATTTTGTGGTTTGTTTGCCGATTTGCTGGAATGTTAGTCCATTAGCCTCAAAGCTTGCCGACCAAGAAGGCTCATTACCAAACACGCGAGTTGGTTTGTTTGGTTGCTGACAACGGTTTGGGTTTTCCGTTGTGAGGAAGTTCACTTGTTCCACGACAAAGTTAGCATCGAAATCAGCAGAAAACCCATCGATGCCCGGTGGGTTGAGGTGGCCGATAACCTCTCCATACATAGTCTGGTAAGGCTCGTTATTTAACTGAATTGCTCGTTGCATTTGTTGTGGTGATAGTTGCAACCAATATTGCTTGTCGCTGCCACAAGGCATGATGTATTGGCTCTCGTGACCGACGATCACTTTTCCGCGCAGCATAAAAGTTTGAGGTTGAATGGTTTCAGGCTTATCTAAGGTTGCTGGTGGAGAGGTTGGGTCAGCGGCACCAGATTGTGGCGACTGTGAACTACATGCTTGCAGAACCAGCAGGGTGGCAAGCGCCACTGGGTTTTTCAAAGCCTTCATGTTATATCTTCCTCATTATTGTTACTCAATCGGCATCGGATGGCATTATGGCATATTGGTTATTTAAAACTGAACCAGATACCTTTTCTATTGACACGCTTCGAACCCAAAAGGTTTCATGTTGGGAGGGAGTTCGTAATTATCAGGCGCGCAATATGATGCGTGACCAAGTGAAGGTGGGCGATTTAGTCCTGATTTACCACTCTTCTTGTAAACATGTTGGCGTGGCAGGTATTGCTAAAGTTGTGAGAGAAGCCTATCCCGATCATTTCCAATTCGATCCCGAAAGCGATTATTACGATCCAAAGTCAGACCCAGACAACCCGCGTTGGATTATGGTGGATGTAGAGTTTGTACGTAAAACGGCGCGAGTGATTCCGTTGTCGGTGATGAAAGCGATGCCAGAACTTGAGAACATGCCGTTGGTGAAACGTGGAAATCGCTTGTCGATTATGCCCGTGACAGAAGAAGAATGGGACGCGATTCTTGGCAAAGAGAAGCTGCCAAGTCAGCGATAAAAGAGAAGGGCTGCGAATGTGCAGCCCTTCATTATTTGGAGTATTGAAGCTTACAGCAAGTGTTCTTGTAGGTAGTGTGCAACCGCATCTTCTGCATTGCTGCCAATTACTTCATTATTTGGTAGAGCTTTCATCACTTTTTCGTGTGATGTACCCATAACTAGCCCTTTACCTGCCATCGACAGCATTTCTACGTCATTCATGCCATCACCAAATGCTACGCAGTTTTCTAACGTGAGGTCGAGTTTTTTCGCTACCGCTTCAAGAGCATGACCTTTAGACACGCCAGCGCTCATTACTTCCAAACACCAAGGCGTTGAAAATGCGATGTTCAGCTTATCACCAAACTGCTCACGTAGTTTGTTTTCAAATACGACCAAACGTTCGTGGTCTTCTCCTGGATGAGTAAAGAAAACTTTCGCAATACCGTCAGTTGGAGCTTGGTCTTCATCAAATAAGACGTAAGTGAATTCATCGTGGAAGTCACGTAACGTTTCATCATCCTTGTTCATCAACCAGCTATCATTTTGATACATGTGAATAAGTATTTCTTGATCATGTTTGATCGTGTCGATCACGCCTTGTACCAGTTCCGCAGGGACATTCTCGCTGTACATTAGCTGATCTTCCTGGTCATGCACTCGGGCACCATTCGACGTGATCATATAAGCTGGAATGCCAACTTGGCGACGGATGCTCGCAACGTCTACGTGGTGACGGCCGGTTGCAAAGACAAAGGTATAACCCTTTTTATGCAGCGCTTTTAGCGTCTCTTTTGAGTAAGCACTGAGCTGATGGTTAGGTGCGAGTAACGTGCCATCCAGATCAGAGGCAACGATTTTGGTGATCTCTTTGCAAGGTAGCGATGTGCTCATGAAGTCCTCGTAAACGGTTTGGATAGTGTGGAACAGGTGAATTGCAAACGGAGTACAGCAGACTGACTAGATCGTACTGCTCCGAATGCGGGGGAACTTGGGCCCGTAGCACTATGCGGTTAAACACTGTGTCAAAGTAGCCAAGTTCAAGCAGTGTACGCCAAAATGAGGATGAAAAAGAGGGTAAATCGATGTGTAGACATTTCCTCTTTAATCTTAGTCGTGAAATGGTCGCCTAGAGTTCTTATTGTGCTTGTTCGTTTGATGGCGACTTAGGATCCTTCATAAAGCGGAAAATCGCATCGAGCGCTTGATTACGATACTTGTCGGTCTCGAACAAGATTTCATGCTGTGCGCCTTCGATAGAAAGCAGCTCCGCGTGCGGGTTGGTTTTCCGCAATTTATCAATAAAACGCTTTTGCGCGAGATTGCTAACAATCCGATCGTTTCCGGCTTGGATTAGGATGACTGGTATTTTGACTTGGCGAGTTAATAAAAAGCACTGCTTAGCGGCCATGAGCCCTTGCCAAACCCAGCGAGTGCTTGGCCCACCGACTTGCAGTTCCGGTTTTTCCGTATATAGGTTTCGGAACCATTGGTAGCGGCCGTAACTTTGGCTAAGTGGGTTATCTTCAAAGGGCTTAGGGAAGTAGGCCTGATGTCCTGGTGCATAGCGTGGCAAAGTCGATACCGCTGACATAATTTGTGTGACCGGAATCGCTATTGGTGAGAGGTACCATGGCAGGTTAATGCCAAACATGGGCGCACTTAGAATCAAACCAGTAAAAGGGTGTTCTGGGTGAGTTTGCAGGTAACGTGTGGCGATCGCGCCGCCCATAGAGTGCGCGATGATGAAGCATTGTTGATATTCGCTAAGGTCGTGTTTTTTTACGACGATGTCCATATCATCAATATAATCAGTAAAGTCATAGACGTGACCCATATCTGAGTCAGATAATAAACGATCTGATAAACCTTGTCCGCGGTGGTCAAAGGAATAGACATCGAAACCTTGGCGGTAGAGATCGTAAAACAGCTCTTGGTATTTCCAGGAAGACTCAATGCGTCCATTTACGATGAGCACGGCTTTTTTATGCTCTGGGTTGGTTAGCTTGCACCAGTAAATGTTCTTTTTCTCAGTCCCTTTAACAAAGCCCTCTTGGCGAGTTTGCCAAAGTGCTGCGATCGGACCACCAATTGCTTGCTCAAATAATGTCTCTTGAGTATAAGTCAAAGGTGAATGGTTAGT
>NZ_JAWOTS010000045.1:0-15775 GCF_033338975.1 Vibrio sp. Vb0349
CATTTTTACTATGCGTTGGTTTTAGTGGTTAAGGTGTTATGCGGAACCTTCGGTATTGCATGCCTCACACCTTAACAAGGCGTTAGGTATCTACTCGTCTTTTGATAAATATCATGGTGATATGAACTAAGTTGAACTAATGTCGCGAAAATTTCTTTTCAGGTCATTTAATTTATGAGTACATCGGATTATAAAGGGATATCGGGCTGGCTGGTTTTAGTCGCCTTTGGGTTGGTGGTGTCGCCATTCAGGTTTTACTTCACAACCTTATCAATGTATCCAGGTTTATTTGAAAATGGAACGTGGTACTTACTTACAAGTCCAAATTCTGCTGAATATGTAAGAGGGTTTGGAACCTTGCTTTATTCGGAAATAGTATTCAATCTATTTCTTTTTGTAAGCCTTATTTATCTGAACTTCCTCTTTTTTTCAAAGAAGTCAGATTTTCCTAAAGTATATATAGCTATTTCATTAATAGGACTGTTATTTATTCCTATCAATGCTTACTTTGCTAACCTTCTATTCCCTCAAACACCTCTTTTTGATGGTGAAACTATTAGAAACTTTTTTGTTTCATTGTTATCTGCTTTGATTTGGATTCCTTATATGATCAAATCTAAACGTGTTAAAAACACGTTTATTGAAAATCATAGTCTTCGCAAGACAGTTTTATCAATGATTACATTGTCATGTGTTGTTGCAGTTGGTTATTCTTTTTATCTAAAGCAGGTTAGTTATATACCAGAAACTGTAACTATTGAAGATAGGCTAAATCAACTAACAAACGACATGAATCGAGAATTACCTATTATGCTCGATTCTGAAACTAAACTAGACGCGGTCTATACAGAGTCGAATAACTTACAGTATCGTTATTCTCTTGTAAATTACAGCGTTAGTGACATAGATGCCAATGCTCTGAATAAAAATATGCGCCCTAGTTTATTGCAAACTGCGTGCTCGAACAGTGCCACTTTAACTTTTATGCAAGAAGGTGTCATTGTCTCATATACCTATTATGACAAGTTGGGTAAACTCATAACCTCAATCCAAATTAATAGCTCGGACTGTGTTTAAAGATACCTAACAAACTGTTTAAGAGTGATTCGCAACGCGTGGCATTTTCACTATGCGTTGCGTTTAGTGTTTAAGGTGGTATGCGGACGCGTCGGTATTGCGTTGCTCACACCTTAACAGGGCGTTATGCCACTTTTACTTTACGTCTCATGGATGAGGATAGAATTAGATGCAATATGGGGTTCAGCATCACATAGAAGTTACGGCAAAAGCTGCTGGAGCTGTGATTTTTAATCAGCACAATGAAGTGTTATTGGTTCAAGAGCTAACCGGCTCAAAGAAAGGTCTATGGCATATACCGTCAGGCAGTGTTGAATATACAGAGTTTCCTCAAGAGGCAGCGGTCAGAGAAATTGCAGAAGAAACGGGTTTAGAAGTTGCTTTAGAGAATTACTTAAATACCTATGCAGGACGTTTTGATGATGGTGAATTAGTATTACGTCATGTCTGGGTCACAGAGGTTGAAGACCAAGTCATATTGCCGAAATTCAACGATGAAATAGGTCGTGCAAAGCTCTTTTCGTTAGCTGAAGTGCGGGATTTGTATGCTCAATCGAAGTTGCGGATGCACCATACATTTTTAATGATCAATGATGCTTATGCACAGCGAGAAAAATTGGCATAACAAACTGTTCAAGAGGGATTCGCAACGCGTGGCATTTTCATCATGCGTTGGTTTTAGTGTTTAATGCGGTATGCGGCGACTTCGGTATTGCGTTGCTCACCCCTTAACAGGGCGTTAACTGGCGCAGAAAATATGAAAGCACATTGATACCGTTACTAGGTTCAGAGGTTTAGCGTGTTTGGTCGGTTCCCTTAATTAAGCTAATGCGACTAATTCAATTTGGTACTTAAGTTTTCTCATGAGAAAGGCGGCACAAAGCCTTCTAATAATATAAGGCATTCGCGATTAGTTCGGCGCACTTACATCGCCGAAGTATGGTGTTGTGAGACGCATTTCAAACTAAAGGTAAACGGTAATCTTTTAGTTAAATACATATTTGAGTTAGCTTTACTAATCATTAATTAGGAAAACCAGCTTTGGCTAAAGTGGCTGTAAGATCGGCGAAAACTGAAAGGCGCTCAGTTAACAAACTGTTTAAGAGGGATTCGCAACGCGTGGCATTTTCACTATGCGTTGGTTTAAGTGATTAAGGTGGTATGCGGCGGCTTCGGTATTGCGTTGCTCACCCCTTAACAGGGCGTTATGGCGCAGGGGCAAAATCGGCTAAGGGAGTAATATGAGCAAGCAAGTAATAGTAGCTTTGAAGTGGCTCAAAGGTCTTTTGGAATCAGAGAATATCGAGTATCAAATAGTTGGTGGTTTAGCGGCTACGATTCATGGTGGCAATCGCGAAATTGCAGACATCGATCTCTACATCGAAAATTCTGATGCAAATAAAGTATTATCCCTCGTTTCGCAGTATGTTTCTAAGCCACTAACTCGGTACTCAGAATATGGTTGGGACTTAGAGTATTTTCAGCTCATCTACCGAGATCAAAAAATTGAAATAGGCTTGGCTCACCATACCAAGATCCAATCTTCACTGGACGGTTCGTGGCATCAACTTGAAATCGATTTCTCAAGTTCCGTTACTAAAACTTATCAAGGCATTGAATTGCAAGTTATTCCTGTTCATAGGTTAGTTGAATATAAGCGAATATTGGGTAGGGAAGTAGACCTCATTGACGTTCGGCAGTTAACTTCAAGTTCAGCGCCATAACAAAGCATTTAAGAGTGATTCCTAACGCTTGGCATTTTTCATTTCATCGTTGAGTTCAGTGTTTAAGGTGGTATGGTTGGATTTCGTGGTCGCGTTACTCACACCTTAATGCGGCGTTAGCTGTTTAAGGAAAAAATGAGAAAATACGATAAGCCGCTATTCTGGCTGTATATAAAAACAAGAGACTCGTTGTTGTCATCTTTTAAGGGCTTTCTGGGAATGCTTTTAGTGTTGTTCGGGGCAGCAGTAGTTTTAGGTAATGAATCCCCCGAGAATGTCTGGATTTCGGTGGGAATCATTTTACTAGTATCTAGTCTTCCAGTCTCAATGGGCCTGATGATGGTAAAGCTCAAATTTAAGAGTTTTGCTGGGTCAATACCTACAGCAGAACTAGCGTATTTTTTACAGCACGATGAAGGTGCAAACTTAGATAAAGCTGTGAGAGGTTTATTTTCGTTATGCCTATCTTTTATGATTTACCTTTGGTTTACGATGGTAACTATCGCAGTACTCGGTATGTTGGGAGCAAAGCTCGTGTTGTAAAACACAGCTAACAAACTGTTTAAGAGGGATTCGCAACGCGTGGCATTTTCACTATGCGTTGGTTTTAGTGTTTAAGGCGGTATGCGGCGGCTTAGGTATTGCGTTGCTCACCCCTTAACAGGGCGTTATGTGCTTGGAGATCAAATGATAAAACAGCCTCCTTACAAAGTTGAGTTTGGTCAATCAGGAGAAGTCCCTCCGGCGCACGTTGTTGCCATAGATAATACCTCAATAAAGTTAAGCAATAGCAGTCGAGATGGTGATACTGGCGGTCGTATTGATGAGCTTGATCTCAATGGTGGGATTCAATCAAAGGAAACCAAACAGATGATGCTTGAGCTCAATAAGCAGGGTTTTGTGTTTGCTTACGATGATAAAGCTTATATTTCACCTAGCCATTTTATGAAGCAACTTTTATTGAGCGGTGACCTAAGAACATCATTCAAAGAAATTAGTTGGTCAAGTCCAAAGCAATGGTGTCTTACAGAGTATGAATTTGAGCAACGCACATAACAAACTGTTCAAGAGGGATTCGCAACGCGTGGCATTTTCACTATGCGTTGGTTTTAGTGTTTAAGGTGGTATGCGGCAGCTTCGGTATTGCGTTGCTCACCCCTTAACAGGGCGTTATATGCCTGTCACGGCTATCAGTACCTATAAAGTTGATAAATAAATGAAATTCACTGTTGAGAAAAAAGAAGACTTGGCAATGGCTGCACTCACTTTACTGGAGGGCGTTCCTAGAGTTAAGGAAGTTTCAGTAAAGAAAAACCTGTATGTGAGGAACAAAGCACCCACTAAAGATAAGCTTTTAGAAACTATGAAAAGGGTTTGTAGTGATGAGGAGATTAGCGAGGCTACTTTTCTAAATCAGTTTCAGTGCAGTCAAAGAGAGCTAATTTCCCGCGAAGTAGAAGATCTCATCAAGTGCTATATGAGAGTTAAAAATGCCATAGAGGCTATGGATGTTGCAGAGGAACTTCAATTAAGTAATAGCAGTTGGTATTATGAGTGAATAAGCATATAACAAAGCATTTAAGAGTGATTCGCAACGCTTGGCAGTTTCGCTTCGCTCAAGTATAGCCAAGCGTCGCTCACACCTTAATGCGGCGTTATATTTTTAGGAGAGTTTTGTGCAAATTAATAATACTTTTCGGCTTCAGGTTGAAGAAGCATTGTGTAAAACGCAGTTCAGTTTAGAAGATTTTGAAATCAAATATCCATCTTATGGTGTTCTTGTCTCCATAGAATTTTTGCATCATAAAGGGTTCAAAATATCCTTAGAAGAAATCGAATATGAAGAAACATTACAACTTCATAGAAACAGTACGGCACAATTGGTTGCAGCAATGGCTAGCACAAGATATGGGGAACCCGAAACTAAAACAGTTACACGCACTAAGTTTGTTTCAACAGAGTCCCCAGGAGAAGTAAAGGCTACTGACGCGGTATCACTAACTTATTTGACTGGTTTTCTTGAAAGGTTAGCACCATGGACACGGCATATTGAGAATGAGTTATCGTCTCTCTATAGCCAGCCTGAAGATGTTGACAGTGACATAGAAAATCAAATTGAAGCTATTTTCCCCAAAGAGATTGTCGAGCCTAATAGTAAGTTTTCTGATAAAGAAGTTAAGGAGTTAAAAACAAGCCTTAATGAACTTTATAAAAGGGTTGAGGAGCTTCAGGAGCAATGTAATATTTCTCAAGCTAAGCTAGATTCACTGCGTTCAGCAATTGATAAGGCTAGTGAAAGTGCTCCTAAATATCCTAAAGCAATGTGGTTAAAGTTGAACAAAGGTAAAATCAAAGAGACATTAGTTAAAATTGTTAAGTCTGAAGAGGGGCGACAGTTTTTGCTAAAAGTAGTTGAGAAAATCGCGTTGACTTAAAAATATAACAATCTGTTTAAGAGTGATTCGCAACGCTTGGCATTTTTACTATGCGTTGCGTCTAGTGTTTAAGGTGATATGCGGCGGCTTTAGTATTGCGTTGCTCACACCTTAACAGGGCGTTATGTTTCTTAGTCGCGTGTAGAAAACTATAGTTAATATTCAGATGCTTATTGTGGGAAAAGAGAGTTCATGGATGTGTATTCGTTACTAGCATTTGCGGCTTTTCTAGTGCTCATATCTTCGATGATAGTGCTCCTTGGGAGTAGTATTTCCCTCGGATTGCAGATGAAAAGAATAGACCCGAGTAGATATAAAGCGATCTACTTTTTGTTTGTTCCTTTTTCTAGTGCGCTTCTCTTTAATTACGTAAGAAGTAGCGAAAATATCTCGAAGTATCCTGAAAGTAGCTCTTGGTTGTTTACTGTCATTCGATATTCTATGGTGTCACTCTTCATATCCTTTGTTTTTATGGGATTTTCTGCTTTTTTAGCAGCAGGTAAAAGCTAAGTTTTTAGCCGGTAAAACTGTTCTGCTCATTTACGGTAACGTACTGGCGGGTGGTAATAAACATAACAAATTGTTCAAGAGTGATTCGGCACGCGTGGCATTTTTACTATGCGTTGATTTTAGTGGTTAAGGTGTTATGCGGGAGCTTAGGTATTGCGTGCCTCACACCTTAACAAGGCGTTAGGGCTCCTAATGGAGCCCTAGGTTTAGGAAAGGGTAATGGAAATTACAGTGCTGGTACCGAATACATATTTAGCAATTGATTCAAGAGTGTCTAAGTACTCTGGTGCATAAGGGCTTTCTATCACAGACAGGTAAAATCCCATGCTCAAGGTTATTAGAATCACAGTTGCTATCACAATAACTATCATTAACGGCAGGTGTTTAACCTTTGGCATAAACCACCTCATATCGTCATTTAGATTGAACTGCAAACAACCAATAGGTTATCTGCACCAAAATCTCAGCTTTTCATCTGAGTGACGCATGGTTTTGTTTACTGCAACCGATAATCATTCTGTGGCGCATAGTTATTCGTTCTATTACAACTGATTCCATTGAGAGCACAGTTTTGTCTAGCCTTTCACCAATTATCATCTTGATGGCGCACGGTTTTAATATTAATTAAACCAATAATCTTGGCGTAAAAACATATCAGTAAATTTAGTTGTAGGTCAACTGTTTGTGAGCGTGTAAATGTATATCGTGATAGAGTGTCGAGGGTCACAGAACCCTAACAAACTGTTCAAGAGGGATTCGCAACGCGTGGCATTTTCACTATGCGTTGGTTTAAGTGTTTAAGGTGGTATGCGGCGACTTCGGTATTGCGTTGCTCACCCCTTAACAGGGCGTTATGTGCGAGGAGGAAAAATGGAATATTTTCAGTACTATGGAATCGACTGGATTGCAATGGTACTAACGTTTCTTGCTATTTGGCAAATTGGAAATAAGAACAAAATTGGGTTCATTTTAATGATGTGCGGCAACACTAGTTGGGTAGCAGTTGGTTATCTCACTGGTAGTGTGGCAATGATAATCGCAAATATCATCTTTTTTTCAATGAATCTTAGAGCAATCATCAAATGGTCGACACCAGAGAAAGAGCCAAAAGTAAGCGTTGCTGAGCAGTCATCTACAAGTTGAAAGTTCGCACATAACAAGGCGTTTAAGACAGATTCCCAACGCTTGGCGTTTTACATTCAAAGTTGGGTTAAGTGTTTACGGTGTATAGGTTTAGGTTAGGTGGTTGGCGTTGCTCACTACTTAACGCGGCGTTATGTGTCAGAGATGTTCCCATTAAAATGGAGAGTAATGCTATGCGATTTATATATGTCATGGATCCTATGTGTGCTTGGTGTTTTGCCTTTCAACCTGAGTTGGAACAATTCTTGGCACAACATCCTACGGCAGAGGTTGACTGGATAATGGGTGGTCTAGCTCCTGATAATGATGAGCCTATGGATGATAATCTGAAGCAAACAATTTCTTCTTATTGGTATCAAATCGAGAAGGTATCTCACGTAACTTTTAATCATAGTTACTGGGAGTTGAACATACCTTATCGTTCAACATATCAAGCTTGTAGGGCAGTAATATCAGCTGAGAACATGGTAGAAAGTAGCTCTGAGAACATGGTTAAGGCTATCCAATCAGCTTATTACTTTGAAGCTAAAAATCCGTCGTTGAATCAAACATTGATTGACTGCGCTAAGTCGCTCAATTTAAGTGAAAGTCAGTTTGCACTAAAATTGAAATCGAAAGAAATAGAGCGGCAGTTTCAGGATCATTTACATATAACAGGTCGTTTACAAGTAAGTGGTTTCCCTGCTCTTTTCTATGTCTCAGAAAGTAATCAGGCTTATCCTTTAGCACTTGGATATTGCAAGTCAGAGGAGCTTTCTAAGCGATTTACCCACGTAAACACATAACAAAGCGTTTAAGAGGGATTCTCAACGCTTGGCAGTGTTGGTCCAAAACTTAGCGTTTGTGTTTATGGCACAATGGTTTAAGTTGGGTGGTATAGCGTTGTTCACCCCTTAACGCGGCGTTATAACCTTAGAGGGAAAAATGGAACTTAGAGTATTTGAAAAGGAAGATCATGACCTGCTTATCGGTTGGATCGACTCGGATAAATTGAATTATCAATGGGGTGGTCCAAACTTTGAGTTTCCATTGGATTCAGTGCAAATTTCTAAACACTGTTCCCAAGAGCAAGTGTTTCCGTTTATCTTTGTTGTCTCAGGTCAGAACGCTGGCTATGTTGAACTATTCAAAGTTTCAGATTCGCACTTTAGGATTTGCCGCGTATTTGTTTCAGACAGCTTTCGTGGAAAGGGCATTTCAAAGCGTATGCTTGGTCAATTAGTCGATCTAGCAAAAGAAAAATACAGCGCTAGCTTACTATCACTAGCTGTATTTGAACGAAACATAGTTGCGAGAAATTGCTATGAATCGCTTGGTTTTACCGTTATAGCGCATGAAAATGGCTCTCGTTCTTTCGACGGTGAGGTTTGGGGTCTTTTACGTTTGGAAAGACGGTTATAACAAAGCATTTAAGAGTGATTCCCAACGCTTGGCATTTCCAGTTCAAGGTTGGGTTTTGTGTTTACGGTGTAATGGTTTAGGTTCGGTGGTAGCGTTGCTCACACCTTAATGCGGCGTTATGCCAACCAAGTAAGTTCAGTAGAAGGTAAGCATATGAAGCAAAATATTATCCATATTGCGTTAGTCGTAAGAGACTACGATGAAGCGATAGATTTTTACGTAAATAAACTTCAATTTGAGCTTATCGAAGACACTTACCAACCTGAACAAGATAAGCGTTGGGTTGTGGTTGCTCCACCAAATTCACATGGTGTTACTTTGTTGCTCGCAAGAGCTTCGAAACCAGAGCAATTGGATTTCATTGGTAATCAAGCAGGTGGTAGAGTATTTCTCTTCTTGAACACGGATGATTTCTGGCGCGACTACGAGCGTATGAAGTCGATAGGAATCGAATTTGTGCGTTCGCCTAAAGAGCAGGATTACGGCACAGTAGCTGTATTCAAAGATTTATATGGCAATCTTTGGGATTTACTTCAGTTGAATCCAGAGCATCCAATGGCGAAAAGGTAGGCATAACAAACAGTTCAAGAGGGACTCAGCACGCGTGGCATTTTTGGTATGCGTTGATTTAAGTGTTGAAGTGCTATGCAGCGGCTTGGTCATTGCGTGCTTCGCCCCTTAACTGGGCGTTATGTGCTATCGAAAAAAGGAGATATTGAGTATGAACTCATCGTTAAGTGTACCAACTGACGACCCTTATAAGTTAATGGCAATTGTTGGCGCCGTTGTTTTCGTATTCAGTCTTTATTTCTTACTTAGCCAAACTTACACATACAACGATATTGTCTTCCAAGCCGCTGAGAAAATTTCAATTATTGAAGCTCAAGATGACTTGCCTGATAGTGTTAAAGAAGACCGTATTTCTATTGAAAATAGGAAAATAGAGATTGTGAGTAAAGATAGGAAATATTTCCCTTATCTTTGCGGTGTAATTGCTGCCTTGGGTGGGCTGCTGTGTGGTATTGGGTTCAGGCACTGGATATTTGAAGTTTATCCAGACGAAGAAGCAATACGGAAAGAACAGTTGAAAAGTTTACGTTTTGCCAATAGGACAGCATCAAGAGTTAAGCTGGGAAAACGCACATAACAAAGCGTTTAAGGCAGATTCGCAACGCGTGGCATTTTTGGTTTAATTGGCTTCAGTGTTTACGGCACAATGGTTTAGGTTCAGTGGTAGCGTTGCTCACTACTTAACGCGGCGTTATGTGCTTTCGGAGAAAACGATGAATAAGTGTCTAATCATCATATTAGCTAGTCTTTCATTTGGTGCTCTTGCTGAAGAAGAGTCCATTGACTGTAATAATGCGATGACCACAATCGAGATAAACCAATGTGCTGCTATTGAACTAGAGTCAGCACAAGTTAAATTAGATAAATATCTAAACACTAGCTTTGAGCACAACGCTCATGACCCAGAACTGATTGCAGCAATTAAGCTTGCTCAACAGGATTGGCAAGCATATATGTCCTCTCACTGTGACTCGGTTTATACGCAATGGCGTGATGGAACTATTCGTGGAATTATGGCGATATCGTGCAAAACTAAGTTAACTAAGCAAAGAACGCACGAGTTATGGGAAAATTTTTTAACTTACATGGACAGTACACCACCAGTTTTACCGGAGCCAAGTGTGGAGTAGCTTTCAACCACGCACATAACAAACTGTTCAAGAGGGATTCGCAACGTGTGGCATTTTTACTATGCGTTGGTTTTAGTGATTAAGGTGGTATGCGGCGGTTTTGGTATTGCGTTGCTCACCCCTTAACAGGGCGTTATATGCACGGGAGAGTCCAGTGAAATCAAGGGTTCAAAATAGAGAAATCAAAGTGTGTCCTGTAGTTTTTCGTAACTCAGGTAATGCTCGTGAATTGCTCCTGTTTGAACATCCTCTAGCTAACGTGCAGTTAGTTAAAGGGACATTAGAGTTAACAGATGACTCATTTGAAAGTGCCGCTTTAAGGGAACTTAAAGAAGAATCTGGCATTTCAAAAGTCTTAAATACCAAATATCTCGGTAGCTGGGAAAGCGGTTTTCAAAATCAACAGTGGCACTTTGTACTCTGTGATATAGCGGAAAAACTGCCGAATAACTGGAGTTTTTACACACACGATGACGGTGGGCATGAGTTCCATTTTTTCTGGTATAAAGTAGGTACAAAACCTGACTTTAAGTGCCACAAAATGTTCTCTGATGCCATTAAGCAAGTAGAAAAACTGTGCATATAACAAGTTGTTCAAGAGGGATTCACAACGCGTGGCATTTTTACTATGCGTTGGTTTTAGTGTTTAAGGCGGTATGCAGCAGCTAAGGTATTGCGTTGTTCACCCCTTAACAAGGCGTTATGTGTTCCGAACGGAGAGAGGAAATAATGACAAAGAGAACACTGGTTTTACTCTATCCGGGGGCTATTTCCTATGAAGTAATGTACGCGATAGAGTGTTTAGGAGCGTATGGGAGAGTTGATATCACCACCCCAGAGAACCACAATCATACCGATTCCACAGGTCTAAGAATTTGCCCCACTGTTAACTTTGAGGACATATGTATTGCGGACTATCAAGCTCTTCTGATCCCTGGAGGAAATCCCGATTCAATAATGGGAAGCGACCCAATTGCTAGTTTCATACAGAAAGCCTATGAATCATCACTAGTTATTGGTGGCATATGCGCGGGAGTATTAGTCTTAGCAAGAGCTGGCATCCTAAAGGGCGTTAAAATTACCCATAATTATACGGAAAAATATGCCCCAGAATCTTCGGTACTGCTCACTCGACCATATTGGGAGGGGGCTATCTATGAAGAGTCGTTGGTTCAAGTCGACAAGCGTATAGTGACAGCGATGCCCAATGGGTACGTTGATTTTGGGTTAGCGGTGGCTGAAGCCCTAGAGTTGCTAGATCGTAAGCAAAAACAGTTTATTCTGAGCTATCACAAGCAAGGTGCTCATTAAACACATAACAAATTGTTCAAGAGTGATTCGGCACGCGTGGCATTTTTACTATGCGTCAGGTTTAGTGGTTAAGGTGGTATGCGGAGGCTTAGGTATTGCGTGCCTCACACCTTAACAAGGCGTTATGTTGTCAAAGATTAAGTATGAAGACTTTAATATTATTTATAGCGGCATTATTGTCTGGCTGTGCTGGTTTAATTGAAAGTGCTAGTTCCCCAAATTATCGAGAACACAAAGCTCGGGACAGTGTATCGCCTAGGAATCATAAAGGTTCAAGGAAAAACAAATTAGTCGGTACTGTTGTACTCACGTTTAATATTAATAGTCAGGGTGATGTGATTGACATAATGGTTACTGATTCTGTACCTAAAGGAGTATTCGATGCTGAAGCTGTGCGAATATTATCAAAACGGAAGTATGCGCCTTCCGAAAAAGGGGAAACTGGCCCTAAAAAAGCTAAGTTCGAGTTTAAAATTTGACACATAACAAACTGCTTAAGAGGGATTCGCAACGCGTGGCATTTTTGCTATGCGTTGATTTTAGTGCTTAAGGTGGTATGCGGCGGCTTTTGTATTGCGTTGCTCACCCCTTAGCAGGGCGTTAGGCATTCCTCTGGTTATTAGATTGAATTTAGATGGACATGAAAAACACAAAATTGAACATGAATTATAAAACTCCGATTTTCCACGGCACAACAGCACCTGGGATAACGAAATTTAAGTTAGGCATTAAAAATAGAGGAGAAACGGTTGAGCCTATAGATGCTATTTGGTTTGGGACATGGTATGAAGGTGCAAAATACCATGCAACTATGGTATCTGGGCCTAAAAGAAAGGTTAAGTTTGTTTATGTTTACAAGTGTAATTTGGATAAATCTTGCGTCATTGCAGATACAAAACGAACGAGAATCCCTCCACGGAATTTTAAAAAGTTAGTAGATATGTATATGCCTTGGTATATGAGACTTGCTTATAAGATGGGTGGCAAAGTACGTAGAAAACTTGTGCCGAATTACCAAACATGGTTTCAGTATGTGTATAAAGTATCGAGACCTTTAGTGAAATCTCCGAGGCCAGAGGACTCAATGAACGCTGTTATAGAGGTGTGCAAATCAATTGGGATTGATGTTTTAGTACACCCCAATACAATTCCTGATGGTTCAGTGCTAAAGTACTTTGATGAAGGTACATATGGTAAAGCAATGTTGGTTTTAAACTGCGATAAAGTAACACCAAATCTTCAATACAAGCTAACTTCTGCCTAACAAAGCATTTAAGAGTGATTCGCAACGCTTGGCGCTTTCGCTTCGCTCAAGTATAGCCAAGCGTCGCTCACACCTTAATGCGGCGTTAGTACGGGGTTGGCACCAAAGGTCATAAGTTTCGGTGTTTATCTGTTTTGGTGTTCGTATTTACATCTTACAGTTTGTACCTTTCACGTTCTTTCCGGTGGCACTATATGCGGTGTGTTCGCTTTGATTTCACCGTTTACGGTTTCCAACTCTTAGCCTATTTCTTTGGTGCTTCTTCTCTTTCGTGGTTTTTACTAAGTCAGAATTGTCTTTCTTTGGTGTTGCCGTCGAAGTGCGAGGAACGAATCCTTTTCTAATTTGAAGCCAGTAAAAGTAGGGCAGTTCAGTGCGTTTTTCTTCTAGCCAACTTTCGTCTCTCAATACGGTAAAGTTTTGTAGCTGCCCGTCTCACTTCAGTGTTCAAAGCCTTTCATATCATCTCAATTTTCAATATCTTGGAGCGCATAAATAGAAGTAGCGCATGTACTAACAAATTGCTTAAGAGTGATTCGTAACGCGTGGCATTTTTACTTTGCGGTGGTTTATGTGATTAAGGCGCTGTGCGGTAGCTTTTGTATTGCGTTACTCACACCTTAGCAAGGCGTTATGCATTTTCTCAAATTTATCCCTCAGAGAGGTAATAAGAGTGGCACAAGGTATTATTTCAGATAATTGGTCCCTTCAAGACATTTCTAGTTTGTTTGTATATGGTATGGAGAAGTCATTTGCAGATGAGATTGTCATCTCAAATGGTGAGCATAGCTATAAAGAAGTTAGTTATGCATCAATTCAAACAGAAGCTTTGTTTGACTTTCTAACTGACTTAGTTTTGAGAGACGAGATATTAGTTGAGGCTAAATTTGAGCATGCATGGATGCAAACAAGCAGTCCGATATTAGCTGCCAAAAATTTAGGTGTTGTTCGGAGTTATCCCTTTTTAGACGAACCTCATAAACTAGTTGAACCAAGAAACCGTATTATTGAGCACATGAGCTCAACGGAGTCTTTGAAGCTAGCTCATAGAGAAAATGTATCGAGCTGGAGAGAAACCCAAAGGGCTCAGCATCCGCTTTTATCACAGACAATGTGGGGTGGTGCAGGAATGTGCGCTAGAAGCTTTGTTTATGAAAAAAGCTATACTCCACACCCCCTCAGAAAGAGGTTTTTTGTCAACTCAGGGTTTATGTTGCCTGCGAATGACGCTCTGCATCAACTTACCTCATTTTTAAACGATGAACAGTTGAAAGTGTCAAAAAAAGCATATGGAACAGATTCATTGTATTCACTATTTGTAAATATGCCTGCTATTCCTATTAGAGTCATTCAGGATGCTTCATCACCTAGTCAACTTATTGATGTCGCACTACAGATGAGACAAGATTTTGCAAAATTAAGAGAGTGGTTAAAGTTGTTCCAGAAAGCACTATCTGAGGACAATTTACAGGATATTACGAACTATCGTAGACAATTAGATTCTATTTCTGAGTATGTGAATTCTAAAATAGGGCTAGGCTCTGCTCAAAAACCTGTAACTATGGAAGCAGGCCTGGGAATTTTTAAAATGGTTACGCAGGCTAATCCGATAAATACCCTTAAAAACCAATTCGGCGTCCGTGCTACTTTGAATAGCTTAATTTTTGGGTCTAATGGTAAACAAGAAATCAAAAAGTTTATCGAAATGTTTGAGCAAAGAGGAACTGCTGTCGGGTACGATATCGAGCAGCATTTCACAAAAAATGCATAACAAACTGTTTAAGAGTGATTCGCAACGCGTGGTATTTTTACTATGCGTTGAATTTAGTGATTAAGGTGGTATGCGGCGGCATAGGTATTGCGTTGCTCACACCTTAACAGGGCGTTAGGGCTATGAGTCTGGATATTCATACATAAGGTTAGAAATGTGTAAAAAAAAAGGTCTTGCGTTCTCAATCGGTAACTCAGTTAAATGTTAAGTTCCAGCAGATTCAATGCACAGCGAAGAAGAAAACAGTGGTAACAAGTACTCTTGATACAACGAAGAAGTATGACTTGGACAGAGTTTTGTTCGACATCAGTGCAGGGACATTAAGCCCTCTGAGTAAATCTTATGCCACTCTACCTTTTGAAAGTTTTGCAAAATATTTTTGGGGCTTTGAATATTCAACTACTGAGCTTAGAGCATATACTTCTCAAACGAACTTAAATTTAGACTTAGTGTTATTGCATAGCAAACAAAAAGTTTTAACTAAACCGTTAATTATTGAAAATACATCGCAGCAAACGGCCATATTAGATGGAGTGCATCGTATACTTGGGTTTGTTGTAGCTGGAGCCCAATCATTTAGCGGTGATATGCTTACGGAAAAACAGCTGCAGCCGTACGAAATATAGCCCTAACAAAGCATTTAAGAGTGATTCGCAACGCTTGGCAGTTTCGCTTCGCTCAAGTATAGCCAAGCGTCGCTCACACCTTAATGCGGCGTTATGTTTCACTTTGATTTAGAAGAAATAAAAGGTTTCTTGGCGTTTATTTCTTTGGTCTCTTTGGGCATTCTTTCGAGTTGTCTCAGCAATTCAATATTGTCTGCCCAAGTTCATGAATCCCTCAAACACAATCACTCTTCAAAGTTGGTGGGTTGCTTCGACTTGAAATCGCGTCTGCGTGTTGAAAATTGGGGTGGCTTAAAATCGCTTCGATTATATTTCCCAATTAGCAAATCGGCAGTGGGGTTTTCGGCAATTTGAGTTTTGTTTTCGCTGTTTTGAAAGGGATGTCATCACTTGCTGAAAGTCATCAAAGTCGCCTCAATCAAATTCCCGAGAATTACACGTTTTGTATTTATCTCTTTTGTCGGATTATTCCACAACATCGTGTGACGCAAGTTAAACAATTTCTTATGCAATTCAGTTCTTTGCCATGTGAGCGAGTCAGTTGTGGTAAAACATAACAAACTGTTCAAGCAGATTCGGCACGCGTGGCATTTTTGGTTTGCAGTAAGTTTTGTGTTTACGGAGTAGTGCAGAAGCGTTTGTATAGCGTGCCTCACTACTTAACAGGGCGTTATACGAATAGAGGGGAATTATGTACAAAAATACTGATTTTAACTTGGATTCAAAAGAGTTCAGTTTTAAGAAAGACTCATATCCTTTGTCTAAGATAAACAATGTTAGGGTTAAAAAGTTAAGTTTTCTTGATAATTTAGG
>NZ_JAWOTS010000046.1:0-14824 GCF_033338975.1 Vibrio sp. Vb0349
TTTGATACCGAAGTATCTAATTGGATTATCATCAACGAGTGCCCACACAGATTGATAGGTCTATATTGTTAAAGAGCAACTCTTCTTTGTGATTGACATCACTTCGGAAGAGGCGGCCATTCTAGCGAGATAATTTATTGTGTCAAACACTTTCTTCAAATTATTTCGTTTTTCTTTTCAGCCTTATCAACTTCGCTTAAACCCTTGTGAGGCCTTGCCCTGTCGACGAGGAGGCATTATAGAGATCGCGCTCACATTGGCAAGTGTTATTTTTCAAAAATTGCAAAAATAATAGTTAAACGATGAGTTTTCGATCAAACCTTTATTTATTCAACTTTACCCCAAACTCTCACACAACTTATCCACAGAGTTGTTCTTTGAGGCGTGTTTTTCAAGTACTATAAATAAAGAAAGCTGCTTTATTGCAGCTATCTTTATTAAACTTAACCTAAACTCTATTTAAAGAGCATTATGGCTATATGCCAGACCCATCTTGTTCAGAGCCATCATCTTCGTGTAGGCCACATTCTCGCTTTAAGCCAAAGAATCGAGTTTCTTCCTCTGACATTCCCGGCTCCCATTTACGAGTGGTATGTGTATCACCAACTGAAAGGTAACCTTCATCCCACAATGGGTGGTATTTAAGGCCGTGTTGTTCTAAGTAGTAATGAACGTCTTTATTAGTCCAATCAATTACTGGTAGGAATTTAAACACACCGTTCTGAATTGATAGAATCGGTAAACCTGCACGAGATTTACTTTGCTCTCGACGCAGTCCAGAGAACCACGTTCCAACATTAAGCTCTTTTAACGCTCGACGCATCGGCTCAACTTTATTGAGCTTGTTGTATTTTTCAATTCCCTCTACACCCTGCTCCCATAATTTTCCATATCGAGCTTCTTGCCAATTCGCACTTTCTTTGGCTCGATAAACTTTTAAATTTAGGTTGAGAGCATCTGTCAGCTCATCGATAAATCGGTACGTCTCAGCAAACAGGTAACCAGTATCGGTTAGAATGACGGGGATGTCCGCTTTGGCGCGAGTAACTAAATGAAGCATAACCGCGGCTTGAATACCAAAACTAGAAGAAACCGCGAACTCGCCTTCTAGATTATCTAAAGCCCACGCAACTCTCTCTTGTGCTGAAAGCTTTTCGAGCTCGACATTAATTTGAGCAAGACGGAGGATTTGCTCCGTCTTTGTTAATGTCAGTAACTCTGTGAGCTCAAGCTTGGATGCTACAGAATCAAGCATGAAAGTCCCTCTTTGATACGAGCACTTCTTGGATAATGCCAGCACGAATAGTGAAATCGCCAAAGGCTTCGCCTTCTTCACGCTCTTTCGACCATCTAGCCACCAGCAGATCAATCTCTTCTAAGATTTGCTTATCCGTGATGTTCTCTTTATACATTTTTGGTACTCGAGTACCGGCACGGTTACCACCTAGGTGCAAGTTGTAACGACCCGGCGCTTTGCCAACTAGACCAATTTCAGCCAACATTGCGCGACCACAACCATTTGGACACCCAGTTACACGCAAAATGATGTTGTCATTTTCTGGTAGGTTGTGCTTCTCCAGAATCCCCTCCACATCAGTAACAAACTGAGGAAGGAAACGTTCAGCTTCTGCCATCGCTAGCGGACAAGTTGGAAAAGCAACACACGCCATTGAGTTCTTACGCTGTTCACTTACGCCGTCGTCCATTAAGCCATGTTCACGAGCGATCTTTTCAATCTTCGCTTTTTCTTTTTTAGGTACACCCGCAACAATTAGGTTTTGGTTTGCTGTCATGCGGAAATCGCCTTTGTGGATTTTGGCAATTTCAGCAACACCCGTCTTAAGTGGTTTACCTGGAAAGTCTAATAAGCGACCGTTTTCGATGAAAAGCGCTAAATGATATTTACCATCAATTCCCTCTACCCAGCCAATACGGTCACCACGTTCTGTGAATTCATATGGACGGCTTTGCTCAAACTTAACACCAGCACGTTTCTCGACTTCCGCTTTAAAGACATCGCTACCTACACGATCCAATGTGTATTTGGTTTTTGCGTTCTTACGGTTTGAACGGTTACCCCAGTCGCGCTGAGTTGTTACTACAGCTGCGGCAACATCAAGTGTCTTGTCCAGCGGAATAAAACCAAAATCGTCAGCGCGGCGCGGATAAGTTGATGTATCGCCATGCGTCATCGCTAAGCCGCCGCCGACCAGGACGTTAAAACCAACCAGCTTGCCGTTATCTGCAATCGCTACGAAGTTGAGATCGTTAGCGTGTACATCTACGTCATTTTGCGGTGGGATAACCACTGTGGTTTTAAACTTACGTGGTAAGTAGTTCTTGCCTAGAATCGGTTCGTCTTCTTCCGTGCTTTCTACTTTTTCACCGTCTAGCCAAATCTCTGCATAAGCGCGTGTTTTCGGAAGCAGGTGTTCACTGATTCTCTTCGCCCATTCGTAAGCTTCTTGGTGTAACTCTGACTCCACTGGATTAGTGGTACACAACACGTTACGGTTTACATCACCCGCGGTTGCAATCGAATCAATGCCAATACTGTTGAGCGTTTGATGCATCAACTTAATATTCGGTTTTAATACCCCATGAAACTGGAACGTTTGGCGAGTCGTCAGACGAATACTTCCATATAAAGAGTGCTCCGTTGCGAACTTGTCGATCGCTAACCATTGCGTTGGCGTGATGATGCCTCCAGGCATACGAGCACGAAGCATCACATTATGTAATGGTTCCAGTTTTTGCTTTGTGCGTTCATTACGGATATCACGATCGTCTTGTTGATACATACCGTGGAAACGAATTAACTGGAAGTTGTCGGCAGTAAAGCCACCAGTAATACGGTCCTGTAAATCTTGCTCAATGGTGCCACGTAATAAGTTGCTTTCTCGCTTCAGGCGCTCGTTATCAGATAGCGGCCCTAACTCTTCACCTAATACAACCTGCTTATTATTGTCCGTAGAAAAAGTCATTAGTACACATCCCTCTGATAACGTTTCGCTTTACGTAGGTCATTAATAAATTGTTCTGCATCGTCACGCGGCATCTTGCCTTCTTGTTCAGCAACGATAACCAATGCGTCGTGCACATCTTTTGCCATACGCGTTGCATCACCGCAGACATAGATATAAGCGCCTTCTTGGATCCACTGCCACACTTGAGCTGCGTTTTCTAAGATGCGATGTTGTACGTAAACCTTTTCTACTTGGTCACGACTAAAGGCAACATCCAATCGGCTTAGTACTCCTGACTTGAGATACTTTTGCCATTCCACTTGGTATAAGAAGTCTTGAGTGAACGTGCGATCACCAAAGAACAACCAGTTTTTGCCTTCAGCATCACGGTTTTCACGTTCCTGAATAAAGCTTCGGAATGGTGCGATCCCTGTGCCAGGACCAACCATGATAATTGGAGTGCTATCATCTTCCGGCAGTTTAAAGTTGTTGTTATGCTCAACAAATACTTTAACTTCATCTCCCTCTTCGAGACGCTGTGCTAAGAAACTAGACGCTCCACCATATCGTTTTTCGTCGTTTTGTTCGTACTCAACCAAAGCAACCGTTAGGTGTACTTCTTCATCGACCTCTTCTTGGCTTGATGCAATAGAGTAAAGGCGTGGAGTAAGACGACGAAGCAAACCAATCAATTCATCTGCGGTTAACTTGGTTTTCTTTTCTGCCAGTACATCAACGATTTGAGTATTTGCAGAGTACTCGCGAAGCTTATCTTTATCTTCAACTAACTTTTGTAGTTTCTTGCTACCGGATAACTCGGCAAACTTTGTGATGAGCTGTGGGTTAGATGTTGTGATTTCATATTTACTCACAAGAGCACTGTGGATTGACAAGCTTTCACCATCAACGTCAACAGTCTCAACCCCAGACAAACCGACCTTACCAAGAATGGCATTTGCAAGTTCCGAGCTATTTTCAAACCACACACCTAGTGCATCACCAGGCTGATACGTTAAGCCCGAGCCTTCTAAGTCGATTTCTATATGACGAACGTCTTTTCCAGAGTCACGGCCCGTGATTTTTTGACTGGTCAGTAACGTCGCAGTGTACGGATTTTGTTTATTGTAAGGAGAGTGCGCAGTCGCAGCTTGACCCACAGGAAGTTGAACCACATCCGCTTCAGAGCCAGAAGACAGTGTATCTTTTACCTTGTCTAACGCATTCTTACGCCATTCAGTTGCAGGGGCTTCATAATCCACATCGCAATCAAGACGCTCGATAAATGGAGTCGCGCCTAGCTTTGATAGGTAAGTGTCGAAGTCTTTACCGGTCTGACAGAAGAACTCGTAGCTAGAATCTCCCAATGCAATAACACCATATTGCAGGTTTGGCAGCTTTGGAGCCTTCTTCGATTGCAAAAACTCATGTAGCTCAATGGCATTGTCTGGCGCTTCGCCTTCGCCGTTAGTCGATGCCACAATAATGACATGCGTTTCTTTGGCTAAGTTTTTACCTTTGTAATCGCTTGCATCAAAAAGTTCGACTGCAATTCCTTCTGCTTTTGCTTCCTGTTCCAGAGCTTCAGCAACACCTTTAGCATTGCCCGTTTGGGAAGCAAAAATAATACTCAACTTACCTGCTGGCTTCGCTGATACGGCTGCCGTTGCTTGTGCAATTGGCGTTACCGCTGTGTTTGGTTGATTTTGAGCTAATCCCCAAAAATACCCACTGACCCAAGCAAGTTGCTGTGAAGACAACTCAGAGACAGTTTGTTGGAGTGAGCTAATTTGTTGGTCATTCAGAGGGCTTGCGATTGGAGGATTTCCTCCTTGCCCATTATTATCTTCAGACACATTCTTGTGAGAATACTCATTCTTTTGAAAAGACATTATCACGACATCCCTATTCATTGCGTGACGATAGAGTACCCACTCTCCTTAATAACAAGAAAGAATAGAAGTGAATGTTTTATAACTTTTTGGAAGTAAGAACGGCTTACTTTTTGCTCATCGATCTTCAATGCGGACTTGTTGAAAGCCTACTGCCATTGCCGATTTTGACGCAGTATCCAAATCTTCATAAAGACATTCTTCGCCGTGACTGTCCGTTAGAAAAACAAAACCACCGCGCGCATGTCTGAACTCTACAACCCAACCACCCTCTTGGATTGCAGGCTCAATAATCGCTTCGATAAGTTGATTTTCACGGAATAGATGTCTTAGTTCATTTATTGTCATCGCTATCCCTGCTTTAACTTTCACATTGCTCCTAGGTAAGCATGGTCTAAGTCAGCCAAATAGGGAGAAATTTCGATTAGATATAATGAAGTGATATAAAAAAACGCCGCTTATAAAGCGACGTTTTAAGTAAATCGAATATCTAACATGGCTGAATTTAGAACGCGTATTCCGCACTCACAAAGAAGCCGTTAGCAAAAATAAACTCTTTCCCTAGATCCGACATGAATTTATCGGACTCTAAATCAATCACACGGTAACCTCCACGAAAAGCCAGTCGAGCTTTTTCGAGCGGTACATTGTATTGAACACCTGCCATGAAATCGGTGCTTTTGATACCTTTGTTGTCACCAAAGTTTATCTCACCAATCACATCAAAGTTTGTATCCGGAACTTGAATTTCTGCGTAACCATACCAAGCCCAAATCAGCTCATCAAATTCTTCTACACGCCTGCTTGAGCCAGCATCAATGTATTTAGTGTCACTTAAATTACTGAACGTGAGACCCGCATCAAAGTGCAATAAATCATGCTCTAGAACGTGGTAATACAAGGTTAAATCGAGCTTATCGAACCCCATGTAATCCGCATCAACACTTGAGTAACGAAGGCGCGCATTAGGGACATATTTAACATCATGTTCAATCGCCGCGTAAAAAGTGCCTGCGGTACTGCTATCTCGTCTCACTTCATTAACTTTAGTGTCGGCAGCCCATACCTCTGCGCCGACTTTTGTCGATACAGAGTACTCTGCAAAAACAGGAAAAGATACTGCCAACGATAATGCCGTTAAAGCGATGTTCGCTTTATTTGTCATGTAGTATTTACTCCGAGATAGCTGATATTCACGTAGAGGACGTGAGAGGAAATATACCATATTCTCACGCTTCTCCATCAACTAAATGATGTTACTCATTATTTATAGCGGGGCTGAGCGACGTAATTCTTGAAGAACCAAATACCCAATGCAATCACGATTAACCATGGTAATAGTTTAAGTACCGCTCCAACCATTCCCAGTAAAAACATCACAACTAACGCAATACCAGTTGCTGCGAATACGGTCATCATTGTGATACCCGTAACCAACAAGGTCGCCGCAAAGACTAAAATAAAGATTAGCTCCAACATAATCACTTCTCCATTTGTTTTCAATAAACAGAGCAGTTTCCATACCAACTTACAGAAATGAAGTTAAGATCATGATTTTTAATAAAAAAAAAGCCAGAGGCATTTCTGCACTCTGGCTTTATCATTCTTTAGTTGGTAATTTTAGCCATTCACTGGCGAATTTTACACATTCAATTCTTTTGGAATCTTAGCTAGCGCGTCTTGCAATACTTCTAGACCAGAACCTGGTTTGTGCGCATTTTCACTGATATGACGACGCCATTGACGAGCACCGGGCATGCTTTGGAACAAACCTAACATGTGGCGGGTAATGTGACCAAGGTACGCACCTTTCGCTAATTGCGCTTCAATGTATGGATACATCTCTTCAACAATTTCGCTGCGTTTCTTCACTGGAGCATTAGAGCCAAACAACTCTTGATCTACCGATGCCAGTAAATATGGGCTTTGGTATGCTTCACGACCAATCATCACACCGTCAAGATGCTGAAGATGTGCTTTTGCTTCTTCTAATGATTTCACGCCACCGTTAATCGCAATCGTTAGGTGTGAGAAGTCTTGCTTCAATTGGTAAGCGCGTGGGTAATCCAATGGTGGGATCTCACGGTTTTCTTTTGGGCTTAGACCACTTAACCATGCTTTACGTGCGTGGATAGTGAACTGCTCACAGCCACCCTTTTCTGAAACAATAGAAACGAAATCCGTTAGGAATTCGTAAGAGTCTTGATCATCAATACCAATGCGAGTCTTGACTGTTACAGGGATATCGACCACGTCTTTCATTGCTGCGACACAATCCGCAACTAACTGCGGTTCAGCCATTAGGCAAGCACCAAATCGACCGTTTTGTACGCGGTCAGATGGACACCCCACATTTAGGTTAATCTCATCGTAGCCACGCTCTTGCGCTAGCTTGGCACACGTAGCCAAATCTGCTGGGTTTGAACCACCAAGTTGAAGGGCTAACGGATGCTCTTCTTCGTTATAAGCCAGGAAATCTCCTTTTCCATGAATGATCGCACCTGTCGTCACCATTTCAGTGTACAACAGGGTTTCTTTGGTCATTAAGCGATGGAAGTAGCGACAATGACGATCAGTCCAATCTAACATTGGTGCTACGGAGAGCCTGCAAGAATGAGTCATGATATAAACACCCGTTTTTTATGTTGCCAAGGTCGAGCGCAGCAGTACGCTCAAAAAATAAGTCGGGTATTGTATACCCAAGCACCTCTGGGTGCTAGTTTCAGCGAGAATGATTTGGTTGGCTGACTAGCCAAGTGCTTAGGAATACGCAGAAGTAATACGAATCTGTCATTCGTTGATTCATTCTGTGATGATTATTCCGCCTTCACACCACCACCGACTTGCTTTAATTCATGATTTTCGTTCTGATAGTGGGTAAAATGAAGCATTTCTAAACGAACTTCGTATAGAAATGATTTATCATAGAGCACGTCCGATAGTTATGGTGAAAGGTTTGAACCCAACAATCATTGAACAAATTGAAAGTATCTGCGCAGAGCGTGGAGTACGACTGACTCCGCAACGCCGACGCGTATTTGAACTCATTTGTTCTAATCGCCGCGCCTCAAGTGCGTATGAGCTATTGGAGCAACTAAAAGAGAGTGAGCCTCAGGCTAAGCCGCCCACTGTTTATCGAGCATTAGATTTTCTCCTAGAACAAGGCTTCATCCACCGAGTGGAATCGACAAATAGCTTTATTACTTGTTGTTCTTTCAATACTCAGCAGCACTTTTTCCAATTACTAATTTGCGATAAATGTGGTGATGTCGTTGAACTCGAAGATGAGACGCTGATATCCTTGTTAGCCGAAAACGCCGAGAAGCATGGATTCAAACTGACCAACCAAGTTATTGAAACTCATGGTGAATGCCAGGCCTGTTCCTCCGAGACGAAAGAAAAAGTATAGAAGAACGTTATGCGCGCTGAATTTGTAAACCCGTTTTTAGCTTCTTTAATGAACGTGCTAAAAACTATGGCTTCTCTTGAGTTGAAGCCACAAAAACCGCGAATCAAAAAAGATGAGATCGCACGAGGTGACGTTTCTGGTCTGATTGGTATGGTAGGCCCACAAACTCGTGGTTCAATGTCGATCACCTTTGATGAAGCACTCGCCCTAGAAATCATGCAGAACATGCTTGGTGAACGTCCAAATGGGCTCAATGAAGAAGTGACCGATATGGTGGGTGAGATCACCAACATGGTTACTGGTGGTGCGAAACGCATTCTGGCGGAAAGTGGTTTTGACTTTGATATGGCAACACCGGTTGTGGTTTCGGGCCGAGGTCATACGATTCGCCACAAGTGTGAAGGCTCAATTATTATCATGCCTTTCTCTTCCCAATGGGGAAATGCCTTTATCGAAATTTGCTTCGAATAAAAGAGAAAAAATAGGTTGGCACTGGCCAACCTATTTTGTTTTTGCCTCAGGCAATAAAAAGGTCAGCATTTGCTGACCTTTTCTTTATCTATTCAAACATTAAGCTTTGAACGCTTTAAATGCGTTGATTAGACCGTTTGTTGAGCTGTCATGCGAGCTGATTTGAGACTCGTCTGCAAGCTCAGGTAGGATTTGGTTAGCCAGTTGTTTACCTAGCTCCACGCCCCACTGGTCAAAGCTGAAGATATTCCAGATAACACCTTGTACGAAAATTTTGTGTTCGTACATTGCGATCAAGTTACCTAGCGTACGAGGCGTGATTTGCTTCACTAGAATAGAGTTTGTTGGACGGTTACCTTCAAACACTTTGAATGGCGCAATCGCTGCCACTTCTTCAGCATTCTTACCTACTTTCACCAACTCTTCTTTCACGGTTTCTTCATTTTTACCAAACGCTAGAGCTTCAGTTTGCGCGAAGAAGTTAGACATCAGTTTTTGGTGATGATCGCTAGCTGAGTTGTGGCTAATTGCAGGTGCAATGAAGTCACATGGGATAAGCTTAGTACCTTGGTGAATTAGCTGGTAGAACGCGTGCTGACCGTTGGTACCTGGTTCACCCCAAATGATTGGGCCAGTTTGGTAAGTTACAGCATTGCCGTCACGGTCAACGTATTTACCGTTTGATTCCATGTTGCCTTGCTGGAAATATGCTGCAAAACGGTGCATGTATTGATCGTAAGGTAGGATAGCTTCTGACTCCGCACCGTGGAAGTTGTTGTACCAAATACCAATCAAAGCAAGAATCACTGGAATATTGCTTTCTAGATCTGTTGATACGAAGTGCTTGTCCATCTCGTGAGCACCATCAAGCAACTCAACAAAGTTGTCGAAACCTACTGCTAGTGCAATTGATAGACCGATCGCAGACCATAGTGAGTAACGGCCACCAACCCAGTCCCAGAATTCAAACATGTTCGCTGTATCGATACCAAATTCAGACACGGCTGTCGCGTTTGTTGAAAGCGCAGCAAAGTGTTTAGCCACATGAGCCTGATCACCCGCAGATTCTAGGAACCAATCACGAGCAGTGTGCGCGTTAGTCATGGTTTCTTGCGTTGTAAACGTCTTAGACGCGATCAAGAATAACGTCGTTTCTGGGTTAACTTTCTTCAACGTTTCAACGATGTGTGTACCATCAACGTTAGATACGAAGTGAAGGTTTAGATGATTTTTGTATGGCGCTAGAGCTTCCGTCACCATGTAAGGGCCAAGGTCAGAACCGCCGATACCGATGTTCACAATATCAGTAATTGCTTTGCCTGTGTAACCTTTCCATTCACCGCCGATAACGCGCTCAGTGAATGATTTCATTTTTTCTAGAACCGCGTTCACTGCTGGCATTACGTCTTCGCCGTCTACCATAACTGGAGTATTAGCGCGGTTACGTAGTGCAGTGTGAAGAACAGCGCGACCTTCTGTTTGGTTGATCGCTTCACCACTGAACATCGCTTCAATTGCAGATTTCAGCTCGGTCTCTTTCGCAAGAGCAAACAGGTGCTTCAGAGTTTCCTCATTGATGAGGTTCTTTGAGTAATCGACTAGGATGTCTGAGCCGAAACGTGCAGAGTATTTGTCGAAACGCGCTGCGTCTTGAGCAAACAGCTCTTTAAGATCCATATCTTGTGCAGATTCGAAATGCGCCGTTAGCGCTTTCCAAGCTTGTGTTTGCGTTGGATTGATATTTTTCAACATGGTCTTTATCCCGATGTTACAGTAGGTTCCATTCCTTACAGTCTAGCGAAAACTGTGGAATCCCCGATTTAGCAAATAGAATATAAATTAGATGTTTGGGCAAATGGCCACAAAACAAGTCTTTGTAATTTTTTTTCAGGCGCCAATTATGAACGAGAGCTTTTACACTCACATTGAGTTAGGTCACGTTCCCTGCCCTGAAATTGAACAATTCATTTACGATGACAAGAATCATATCATTTACTAATGACAGGCTCTAATTGGAATAGGATAGACGCCAATTTATAAATTTCCAAAGGAACACGTATGTGGGCACAAAAAACACTGCAATTAAAAGCGAGATGCCGCGGTTTTCACCTGATAACTGATGAAATTGAACAACAATTACCACAAATAAACGAACTTTCAGTAGGTTTATTACACTTATTTATTCAGCACACCTCCGCCAGTTTGACCTTAAATGAGAATGCTGATCCAACCGTGCGTATGGACATGGAAGCGCACTTCAATAAGTTTGTGCCAGAGCGTGCTCCTTATTATCAGCACACCTATGAAGGTGACGACGACATGCCGGCACATATTAAAGCATCACTGCTTGGCAGTAGTGTGACGGTACCAATCCAAAATGGTCGATTAGCTTTAGGAACATGGCAAGGTATTTACTTGGGTGAGCATCGAGACTTTGGTGGCGGCCGCCGCGTTATTGCTACGATTAACGGTGAGTAGATAAAACAAAGGCTAACCTTGGGTTAGCCTTTCGTTGTTTATTTGGAGTATTCCATCTCGACGCGAGGCGTTAGCTTAGTCACGAGTTCATACGCAATCGTACCAATGTGACCCGCTACTTCTTCTACTGGGAGCTCTTTCCCCCAAAGAATCGCTTCGTCGCTGACTTTATCCGTTGCGTCTGGTCCCAAATCGACCGTCAGCATATCCATGGAAACTCGACCTGCAATAGGTACTTTACGGCCATTAACCCACACCGGCGTACCGTTTGGAGCACTTCTTGGGTAACCGTCGCCATACCCTACAGCAATGACACCAACTTTTGTATCTCGCTCACTGGTCCAAATACCACCGTAGCCAACACTTTCACCCTTCTTCACTTCACGTACCGCAATAAGGTGGGATTTAAGTGTCATGACAGGCTGATACCCAAGATCTTGCGCCGTTTTGTCATCGAATGGCGACACACCATACATGATAATACCCGGACGAACCCAATCTAAATGGCTTTGAGGCCATGCCAATAACCCCGCAGATGCCGCCAGTGAACGTTCCCCTTGGCAACCAGAAGTCAACGATTTAAACAGCTCAATCTGTTGTGGGGTAATATCGCTATCCAGCTCATCTGCACAGCCAAAGTGGCTCATGTAACGCAACGGTTTCGCTACATTTGGACACTCCTTCAGCCGCGTTACAAACTCGTCATATTGTTCAGGACGAACCCCAAGGCGGTGCATGCCACTGTCAATCTTCAGCCACACGACAACCGGAGTTTCAAGGTCTGCTTGCTCCAAGGCGATAAGCTGCTCTTCACAGTGCACCACAGTTTGGATGTTGTTCGTCACAAGAACAGGTAAGTCACCAGGAGAGTAAAAACCTTCTAGCAATAGAATCGGCTTTACTACTCCACAAGCGCGCAGTTGCAATGCTTCTTCAATACGAGCCACGCCAAACGCATCCGCATGGTTAGCATGTTTTGCGACATGACGTAATCCGTGACCATAACCATTGGCCTTGACGACAGCCATCACTTTACTTTGTGGCGCTTGAGCTTTTACGCGCTGTAAGTTGTGCTGCAACGCAGACAAATCAATGCACGCCTTGGCCGCTTTCATATAACTCATGGAATTACTCATCATCAATATCGAATGCAGGACCCGCGTAGTTGTCGAAACGCGAATGTTGACCTTGGAAAGTGAGGCGAACAGAGCCGATAGGACCGTTACGCTGTTTACCAATAATGATTTCGGCCGTACCTTTGTACGGACTATCTGGGTGATAAACCTCATCACGGTAGATGAACATGATCAAGTCGGCATCCTGCTCGATGGAACCGGATTCACGCAAGTCCGAGTTTACTGGTCGTTTATCCGCACGTTGCTCTAGGGAACGGTTTAGCTGCGACAGTGCCACAACAGGCACATTTAGCTCTTTTGCCAGCGCCTTAAGAGAGCGAGAGATCTCAGCAATCTCAAGAGTACGGTTATCGGTTAACGAAGGCACGCGCATCAACTGAAGGTAGTCGACCATGATCATCGATAGACCGCCATGTTCACGAGCGATACGGCGAGCGCGCGAACGCACTTCGGTCGGAGTTAGACCAGAGCTATCATCAATGTACATATTTTTCTTCTGCATCAGGATACCCATAGTAGAAGAAATACGCGCCCAATCTTCGTCATCTAGCTGACCCGTACGGATCTTGGTTTGGTCTACACGAGACAAAGAGGCCAACATACGCATCATCAACTGTTCAGCTGGCATCTCTAACGAGAAAATAAGTACGGGCTTTTCTTGTTGCATGGCCGCATTTTCACACAAGTTCATCGCAAAGGTCGTTTTACCCATCGATGGACGCGCTGCGACAATCACCAAATCAGAGCCTTGCAAACCTGCGGTTTTCTTATTGAGATCGGTGAAACCGGTATCGACCCCGGTAACACCATCTTGTGGCGTTTTATACAACAACTCGATACGTTCTAACGTCTTTTCGAGGATGTTGTCGACGTTTTGTGGTCCTTCGTTTTCACTAGTTCGAGACTCGGCGATAGCAAAAACTTTACTCTCCGCCATGTCTATTAAATCTTCAGAACTGCGACCTTGAGGGTCATAGCCCGCGTCCGCAATTTCATTCGCGACACCAATAAGGCCACGAACAATCGCACGCTCAGCGACAATATCAGCATACGCATTGATGTTAGCTGCACTTGGCGTATTCTTCGCCAAGTCAGCGAGGTAAGCAAAACCGCCTACATCTTCTAACAACTCGTGACGCTCTAGATATTCCGATAAAGTAATAAGATCGAGAGGTTTACCCGCTTCAAGAATGGTTTTTACACCTTCAAAAATCAGGCGGTGTGGACGACTATAGAAATCACTGCTCACAACACGTTCGGCAACGGTGTCCCAACGTTCATTATCCAGTAAAAGACCACCAATTACTGATTGCTCGGCTTCTAGTGAGTGAGGTGGCACTTTGATTGCGTCGACCTGACTGTCTGAAGGTTTGCGATTTCTGTTTTCCGCCATGACTTTGCTCGATAACTACTATTGACCCACGATTATAACCTTAACCTAGCTGAGATGCTTCCCCGAAGCGACAATTACTTGTTAAGAAATCATCATGTGAACCATCCGGGTAATAGCCTGGTTCTTCCGCCTAGCTCTAATAAAAATTAACCTACCATTGACCCAACCAAATATCTGTATCAGTATCATGCCCCTCCTTTTTGATTACGTTCGAGGTTGATGTGTCCCGATACTGGTTACTTAGCTTTAGCCTACTGTGCGCTAGTGCATCGTATGCTGACGAATCAGTACAGCCAGAGCAAAATATTGATGTACCCGACCCACTAAAAACCGAGGTGGAGTTCGGCTATCAAGCTCACACAGGTAACACGGACTCTCGTTCCCTGAATGCTCGTTTGAGTGCTGAATATACGTCAGGTCGACACCGTTCTAATGGTGAATGGAAGTACTACAACTTGTACAAAGACGGTGAAGAAGACAAACGCTCATCCACCTATTCCCTGCAGAGTGACTACAAGTTAGGCCCTAAGACGTATTTGTATGGCAGCTTTAAAGGAGTGGATTCTCGCTACAGTGCTTATTTTAAAGACTATACGTTGTCAGGTGGTTTGGGTTACCAGTTCTCCTACACTGAGAACTTCATTTTAGAGGTAGAAGTAGGCCCTGGTTTTCGCTATCAAGAGCCAAACTTAGACGAAATAGATGATGACGATATTGTCTTTCCCGATATCGTTAGAGAAGGCATTTTTCGAGGAAATATCAACACAACTTGGCATGCGTTGGATAATTTAAGTTTCGCAGCTGATATTACGTTGGTAACAGGTAGAAGTAACACACGTACTGATAGTGAACTCAGTGTAACCAATGATATTACTGAAGATATCGCACTGAAACTGGCGCACTCTCGTCAGTATCACGATAAAGTGCCTGAAGGCTTAAGCAAAGCAGACAGCGTATTTTCCGTTAATTTACTTTTCGCTTTTTAACCCTTTTTCTCTCAGTTTTAGAAGTAAATTACCACCTTCTAAAGAAGGTGGCTTTGTGTGAGCCCCCTAAAAGGGGGCCTTTGTTTAGTCCAGCGC
>NZ_JAWOTS010000047.1:0-14243 GCF_033338975.1 Vibrio sp. Vb0349
TATGCGTTGGTTTTAGTGTTTAAGGTGGCTTGCGGCGGCTTCTATATTGCGTTGCTCACCCCTTAACAGGGCGTTATATTTTCTTATCAATTTCGGAGTAAGGTTTGAGTGAAATAGCAGAAGCTGTAGAGAATCTAGAGGTACTTCTTGGTTTGCCAAAGGGATTTTACCGTAAACTACATCAAGAGGATGATTGGTCATTTATTATCAAGTTAAGTGCGCTATTCGAAGCAGCTAGCACAGAAGCGATAGCTTCAAAACTCCAGCATCCTGAGATCTCTAGTGCTTTATCCAGTCTAGAGCAAGCTCACCCTCGGCACGGAAAAATTGCACTGATGTTGAAGCTAGGAATTATTAGTCCAGAGCAAAAAACATTCCTTCTTAAATTAGCCGAATTAAGGAACAAGTTAGTTCATAACATTTCAGAAGTAGCCTTTGACTTTGAAACTTATATGAGCTCATTGGAAAATGGTCAAAAAAAAGCACTGGCTAAGATACTTGGTCATGGTGTTAATCCAACATTTAAGATCCAAGGTGTTTCCTTAAATCGTACGGATTTCACCATTGAAAACCCTAAAATAGCAACATGGGTTACAGCTAATGAAATCTTGGCTTGCTTGCACGCAGAAATTGCGCATGGTGTAGATATGCAAGAGATTACAAGGCTTGGTATATCAGTAATCGAAAATATAACAAAGCGTTTAAGCCAGATTCCCAACGCTTAGCGACTTTAGTGTTAACGTTAGGGGATGTGTTTACGGTGTAGTAGTTAGGTAGTGTGGCTGCGTTGCTCACTACTTAACGCGGCGTTATGTGCTTTAGGAGAAAACGATGAATAAGTGTCTAATCATCATATTAGCTAGTCTTTCATTTGGTGCTCTTGCTGAAGAAGAGTCCATTGACTGTAATAATGCGATGACCACAATCGAGATAAACCAATGTACTGCTATTGAACTAGAGTCAGCACAAGTTAAATTAGACAAATATCTAAACACTAGCTTTGAGCACAACTCTCATGACCCAGAACTGATCGCAGCAATTAAGCTTGCTCAACAGGATTGGCAAGCATATATGTCCTCTCACTGTGATTCGGTTTATACGCAATGGCGTGATGGAACTATTCGTGGAGTTATGGCGATATCGTGCAAAACTAAGTTAACTAAGCAAAGAACGCACGAGTTATGGGAAAACTTTTTAACTTATATGGACAGTACACCACCAGTTTTACCGGAGCCAAGTGTAGAGTAGGTTTCAACCACGCACATAACAAACTGTTCAAGAGTGATTCGCAACGCGTGGCATTTTTGCTATGCGTTGAATTTAGTGATTAAGGTGGTATGCGGGGGCTTCGGTATTGCGTTGCTCACACCTTAACAGGGCGTTATGTTTAAAGGATAAAAATGTCAGCTATCAACAGTGTGAGTCTCTTCTTCGCGATATATTTTGGTACTTCAATCATTGTATTCAGACTGCCATTTGATATGTCTGGTGCGTATTTTGACTTCATTGTTTATCGGTTTTTACCTGTTTGTACAGCTTGTTACTTGGCATTTGTAATCTTTGGGAAAGTGTATGGGCAGTTATGGCTCATAGACTTAGGCATAAAGCCGGTTTCAATCGATGGCAGGTGTTAATATTCTCTGGGCTTTTTGCATACCCGATTATCGCAATTCTTCTATTACCATTTTTTCGCGTTTTATTAATTACTACGATTTTAACAGGGCAAGGCTATTGTCATGTCGGCAAACTCTCAAACGCTGCCGAGGGTAGGAGGGTTATGTTTGGTCTTAGTGATATCACGATTGAAGCCCCTCAGTCGAATCGCACTTTTTGGTACCCTACGAAAAAGCTGATGCGAGATAGCATTGATATAGGTAGCATGGTTGAAGCTTGTGGTAAGCAAGGTTGGCTTGGGTTTTACATTGAAAAGGTCTCTGTTCGTGGGAAATAAACATAACAAATTGTTCAAGAGTGATTCGGCACGCGTGGCATTTTTACTATGCGTTGGTTTTAGTGGTTAAGGTGTTATGCAGAGGCTTCGGTATTGCGTGCCTCACACCTTAACAAGGCGTTATAGCGCACGATAAAATTGAATATGGATGGTCATGGATAATATCGAAAAAGAGCTCTATCAAGCAGCAATAGAACTAGTAAATATGCGATATCCTTCTGGTTGGGGTGGAGCTGCGGCTGTTAGAACAGAGTCAGGAAAAATATTAACAAGCATTGCTCCTGATACTAAAAACGATGCTCTTTCACTATGCATGGAGGTGGGAGCGTATTTAGAGGCTCACAAACTCAATGAGCGAGTGACCCACTCATTATGCCTGTGTCGTGAGAGCGAGAACGATGAATTTCTAATTTTGTCACCATGCGGAGTTTGCCAAGAGCGCCTCGTCCATTGGGGTGGGGATGTCAAAGCAGCAATTACGACTTCAGGGAATGCATTGGTTTTCAAGACTATACGAGAATTAATGCCTCATCATTGGTCACTTGTAAACGGCAAAGCGCTATAACAAACTGTTTAAGAGTGATTCGCAACGCGTGGCATTTTTACTATGCGTTGGTTTTAGTGTTTAAGGTGGTATGCAGTGGCTTCGGTATTGCGTTGCTCACACCTTAACAGGGCGTTATAAAGCAGAGGAACATCAGTGAAACTTGGAAGAAATGAGCCATGTTGGTGTGGCTCAAAGAAAAAATACAAACGTTGTCATTTAGGGCGTGATAAACAAGCTCCTGTTGATAAAGGTACGATAATGAAAGAGATGAATAGCTTCAACTCAAAAAAATTTTGTAGCGTACCAGAATCGATGAAATCTGAATGTTCAAAGAAAATCATCAAAGCGCATTCAGTATCAAAAAGCTCCTCCCTAAAATCTATAGCAGCAGATGGACATGTTTATACTACCTTCAAAACAAATCATGACTTCTCTATGTCTACAAGAGTCCGTCCAAAGAAAGTAGGTATTAACCAAGCCTCAGTGTTTACTGGTTTCTGCTCAACTCACGACAAAGACATATTCGCTCCGATTGAAGACAATGCGTTTGATAAAAGTCCATACCATTGTTTTCTTGTGGCATATCGATCTTTATGCCGAGAACTTTTTGTAAAAGAGAGCGCTGCAAATACATTTAGCTTTGCCCAAGAGTTAGATAAAGGTAAATCTCTTAGTGAACAAGTTATGATACAACAAATGGCTAAATACTATGGTTCAAATAATGATCTTACAATGGGAGACCTGCGGTACCTGAAGCAGAAGCTTGATCACATGTTTACGGCTACTGCCTTTGATGACTTACATCACTTAGTCGTGGAACTTGAATTACCTCCGAGGGTTATGACCAGTGCGGTACTGGGGTATACGGTTGGCTTCGATGGTGAACTGCTTCAAACGATATCTAATGATCCCAAGGATGTACCAGATTATGTGTTCATTAACTCTTTTGCTTCTGAAAACAAAGGGTACATTGTCTTGTCGTGGTTGAAAGAGCATTCAAGAAGCAATTTAAAATTTGTTAACCAACTCCTTCAGACAGGTTCTGTTTCAAACTCACTTTCTATTTTCACCTTCGCAATGGTTGAAAATATTTACATATCACCAGAGTGGTGGGAAAGTCTAAACGAAGCAGAGCAAGAAAAAATTTGTGCTATTTATGCTCAAGGCGCTACCGAGCATACAGACAATAATGTGTTAGTTGGAATTCCGGTCTTGGATGAAAACCCTCTAATAAACACGGTCACAGTTGGGGAGTTTGCTTTATAACAAAGCATTTAAGAGTGATTCGCAACGCTTGGCAGTTTCGCTTCGCTCAAGTATAGCCAAGCGCTGCTCACACCTTAATGCGGCGTTAGGCATCTTTTCGAACCTAAGGGAGTAGGTATGTCGAAATTATTAGTTTACTTAACTGCGCTATTCTTTTTGCTCTACGGAGCTATTTTTGCAGTGTTCCCGGTAGAAATGGCAAACTTAATTACAGGCTCAAGCCCTAATTCTACCTCAGCGACTATTGATTTTAGGGCTACGCATGGTGGTGCCCAGTTTGCAGTCGGTCTTGCTTTGATACTCGTCCTCAAGATTAAGCAAGATGTAACTTTGGCTTTAGTCATTGTAGCTATTACATTGTTATCTATGGCGTTTGGTCGTCTAATTGGTATCTTGCTTGATGGTCAACCTAATACACTAATGTATGTTTATTTAGTTGCAGAGTTACTTTTTGGGTCATTGGCTCTATACCTGAGAAAGTCAGAGGCACCGGAAGCCAATGCCTAACAAACTGTTCAAGAGGGATTCGCAACGCGTGGCATTTTCACTATGCGTTGGTTTTAGTGTTTAGGGTGGTATGCGGCGGCTTGGGCATCGCGTTGCTCACCCCTTAACAGGGCGTTAGCATACTTTGATAGGAGTTCAGATGGCTACGATAGTCGAACAAATTGTTAATCGTGAAATTGACTCGGTCATCGTGTACGAATCTGACCAAGTTATAGCTTTTGCAGACCATGATCCAATCAACTTTGGGCATATTTTAATTTGTCCTAAGACTCAATACCGTACTTTCATTGACCTGCCTGAGTCTGTGTTTTTTGAGATCACCGACGTTGCAAGAGATTTATATAAACGTATAGAAGCTAAGTTCAATCCCGATGGTATCGGCTTTATGCAAAACAATGGAGAGACACCTCATTTCAACGAGCTCGATCACTACCATTTGCATATTTTCCCTAGGTTTCATGGCGACCAGTACGGTTGGGTTAGTAGTGAACTTGGAATTCAAACTATGGATAAACTAAGAGAATCACTTAAAGATCTATGAGCATTGAAAAAGTATGCTAACAAATTGTTCAAGAGTGATTCGGCACGCGTGGCATTTTTGTCATGCGTTGGTTTTAGTGGTTAAGGTGGTATGCGGTGGCTTAGGTATTGCGTGCCTCACACCTTAACAAGGCGTTATGAAACTTCCAATTTGGCTAGGTCGAAAATAATTAAGAGGTAATAACAATGGATATTGCTTTTTGTACTATTGATGGAAAAGAATGGTACGCAGATGAATTTTGGGCGTTAGGTGAAAAAGCTATAGTAACTATGCGCCGAAATCTGCAATGTACTTCTTGTAAAGGCGATGCTTGGTTTAGAAAATCTAGTTATGGGAACAAAGTTCCCCATTTCTGTGCCCATCATTCTGAAGATTGCACATATGCGACAAATTATGAAGTCATTGATGATGGCGATGGAGGCGATGGACAGCCTGCGGCTAATCCAGACTCAGGCATAGTTTTGGATCTTGGCTTAGATAAAAACTATGAAGTGGATGTTCAAACCCCAGCACCGAAACCGGACACTCCTGTGGGAGAGCGAAGATCAGGAAAAGAGGTTAAAAATGGTGGTGGTAAAGATTACCCTGCACATCTAACGCTTAAAAACACATTATATAAGCTAGTTCGTTCCGACAAGCTCTATACATCTGATTCTAAAGTAACAATACCTAATGCTCCCATTCAGGGTTTACCAGAAAAAGCGAACGAGTTATTTGTAAACTTTAAAGATGTCCACGAAGGGTACAACGGGCTAAGTCGAGTTTATTGGGGCTTTATCAGTGACGCTGGCTTTACTGCAGATGGTAGGCTTTGGTTAAACGCAGGTAATCGCACCGATGGCTTAAGTGTTTCAATCAATCCTGATATCACAGAAGAGTTCCGAGCTTACTTTAAGGTAGATAAGTCGTTAGACCAATTAGAGGGTTGTCATGCGCTTATCATTGGTGATTGCTACTATGCAACAACAGGAAAACCAGTAATTTGGTGTGGTAGTTTGGATTACGTTGTGCTTCGCCGATACAACTTTGACAAAGTTTCATAACAAAGCATTTAAGAGTGATTCCCAACGCTTGGCATTTTTCATTCTATCGTTGGGTTTTGTGTTTACGGTGGCATGGTTTAGGTTAGGTGGTAGCGTTGCTCACACCTTAATGCGGCGTTAGTTGCCAACGAGAAAATCGCAGCTAAAACAGAATGTTTAGGTCTAATTGTTCATGTGCTTTGATCTATTCTGCACTTAGAACTTCGGGATCTTGGCTCGCGGGAATTGAGCATCGATCTTTTCCTAGTTTGGTTTGCCGTTTCAGAAGCCGATTTACTTGTTGAAAGTCAGCTTTGTGGCATTGTTTTTTCAAATGAGCTTTTTGGTGTTGTTAGGCTGCATTCTACGGCGCTGTTTGTTCCAAGTGGTTTCAGTGACAGGCGCTTTGAAACTGCGCCTGATTTAAGTTCTTCAAAACACGTAAAGTTCGTGTTGGCAAAGTTACAATTAATTTCAAATCAAAGCGTTAGACTTGGCAACTAACAAAGCATTCAAGAGGGATTCACAACGCTTGGCAGTTTTGGTTTGAATCGGCTTTAGTGTTTACGGCACAATGGGTTAGGTTGGGCGGCAGCGTTGTTCACCCCTTAATGCGGCGTTATGTGCTTGGAGGGAAAAATGAATTCAAAGGAAGTTGTCGTAGCATTTTGGGAAGCAATGAAAACTAATGATTTCGCGAAAGCGAGCGAGTGGCTTAGCCCTGATTTTGAAGGGTTTTGGCCTCAATCTGGTGAGCTTACTGTTGGGCGAGACAATTTCACAGCAATCAACTCTTACTATCCAGCAAATGGTATTTGGGAGTTTGTCGTTCATTCAATTGTCTGTGATGGCGAAACGGTCGTCACTGATGTTTCTATAACTGATAGCGTGCAAAAGGCGCGTGCTATTACTTTTCATACTGTAGAAAATGGGCTTATTCGAAAACAAAAAGAGTTCTGGCCAGAGCCAATGGAAGCGCAAGAATGGCGCTCCAAGTGGGTGAGTGTTGTACAAGAATAGGCTACGCACATAACAAAGCGTTCAAGAGGGATTCTCAACGCTTGGCGGTTTCGGTTCAAAGTTTAGCTTTAGTGTTTATGGCACAATAATTTAGGTTTGCTGGCTTGCGTTGTTCACCCCTTAACGCGGCGTTATACATAATAGGCATGTGATGAAGGTAATAAGTAAGTTTACAATTCAAGAGCATCGATGCGCTTATGAGAATCGCCCGCTCAAATCCGCGTTATTTTTCGATGGAGTGCAATTAAAATTCAAAACTCCAGGATATGTGATTGAAAAGCAGTTTGAGCTTAAAAATTACTATTTACTGTTTCTAAATTGGGACTGTTCGTTTGAGGAAGGTTGTGAGGTGCTAATAATCAATAAACAACTAGAATTAGTCGGAAGTTATAGCTTTAAACCATTTTATAATAGTTTCAACCTTAGTTCTGTATGTGAAGAAAAAAAGGATCATTATCGTATTGTTTTTGACTCAACAGAAAGTTATGAGTTAGTTGTTAATTATCCCAAGAAATGCTGGTTCAGTAGAGTCTTGGTTGTGAATAAATATTATGTATAACAAATTGTTCAAGAGTGATTCGGCACGCGTGGCATTTTCACTCTGCGTTGGCTTTAGTGGATAAGGTGCTATGCGGAGGCTTTGGTATTGCGTGCCTCACACCTTAACAAGGCGTTATGTGTTTTCGCCAAATTTGTAGCTACAAGGTATTGATAATATGCATCATAATAATTTGAAAGGAAAATCGGTAATATTACTATGAAGTACAGTGTTCTTTTTACCACGATAATTCTTCTATTTCATACTCCTGCGAATGCTATTCAAATGAATGAAAATGAGATTATTACGTTGGAATTGTGTCAAGATCCCACTTTATCCGTGTCGACGGTTTCATTTACACTCATGAGCAATGCTGTAATTGAAAAACATAGCTACAAAAATGGAAAGCCTTTAACTTTTAAGCACAACATAGAGAGAACTCACGTAGAAGGTGGAACTTATTACCTGTTTACAGATTGGAGTGAAACTGAAGTTGGCACCAAAAAAGCTATTACTATCGAATATAGTGGTAAGTCAATTAATAAATACTCAGCGGAACTAATTGGTGAAAGTGTGGACAGTGCATTATTACTGAACGCTAAAAATGAGTTTTATATCTGTCGTGATAGAAAATAGCTGCCACATAAACATCAACACATAACAATCTGTTTAAGAGTGATTCGCAACGCTTGGCATTTTTGCTATGCGTTGGTTTTAGTGGTTAGGGTAGTATGCGGAAGCTTTGGTATTGCGTCGCTCACACCTTAACAGGGCGTTATGTACTTTTTTGTATTAAGGAGTAGAAATTGACAAAGTTGTTTGAAGGTATAAAGAAAGACCGTACCAATGCAGACATTGGATGCTAAATAAAGCTCCTTTCTATAATGAAGGTTATAAAACAGCAGCGCGAGAATTAACCGTAAATTATGGTGATAGGCTCACTAACGAAAAAGATACTCTGGTTTTTCCCATAGTGTTTCTTTATCGACAGTATTTGGAATTGACACTCAAAGATATCATTCGAGAGCTAGATAGAAAATTAGGCTATAACAGAAATGACAAGATCCTTTCTCAACACAAGCAGTTGCCTCTTTGGGATACAGCAATAAAACAATATGACGCTCTTATAAAGCGAGATAATATTACGCTTGTATTCACTCCTAAATTAACCAAAGAACGTAAAATTGTTAATCAGTTTAATCAAATTGATGAGGACTCTTTTTCTTTTAGGTATGCAACAGACAAAAAAGGAAATGAAACCCTTAAAGGAGTCGAGTACATAAGTGTTGATAATTTTAAAAATCAAATTGAGTTGGTTGTGACTTACGTAGATAGAATGGTTGAAACACTTTGCCACACAAGTACATAACAAACTGTTTAAGAGTGATTCGCAACGCGTGGCATTTTTACTATGCGTTATGTTTAGTGGTTAAGGTGGTATGCGGCGGCTTCGGCATTGCGTTGCTCACACCTTAACAGGGCGTTAGCTTACTCTCTAAAAATCAGAATCTTATAGCAAATGTTTAGCACCGAACTAAATCGAGATATCGTGCTCTGGCAATGTTTTATCTTGTACTCGTTTTGTTCCTAACTAAGCTGTTCGGTTATCAGTTATCAGTTATCAGTTATCAGTTATCAGTTATCGGTTATCGGTTATCGGTTTGATATCAAGTCGGTGCAAATTCAAGCATCGCCTCGTTAGGTGTCAGTGACAAAGTCCTCGCGTGAAATCAAGCAATTCAAATGTCAGCTTTTGTGTGTGAAGTTCCGTGAGTCTCCACGCTCGGCGGTTTTGGTTTAGTTCAAGGTAATTCAAAGCTCAAACCTGTAAATTCGGCTCAGTTGTCTGTCTCAAGCTCCTACTTCATAGTGTAGTAGGTCAGTTTTTTGATATACAATGGCTTGCATGAATTAAGCTAACAAGGCGTTCAAGAGGGACAGTCAACGCGTGGCGAGTTTGGCTCAAATCTTGGAATAGGTGTTTACGGCGGCAAATTGAAGTTTGGTGGCAGTGCGTTGCTGCCCCTTAACGCGGCGTTATACCACAAGGAGTAAAATGTGATTGTAGTAGCAAGGTTTTCTTTTCCTCATGAAGCCCATATTGCGAAAGCGAGCCTAGATAGTGCCGGAATAGAAAGTCACATCGCTGACGAGCACACGGTGAATACTCAGTGGCTTTATTCAAACGCCATGGGCGGTGTTCGTCTGATGGTGGCCGAGAGTGATGCAGAGGAAGCGAAACAAATACTTAGTAGTGACTTCTCGGAATCATTGGAAAATGAAGTTGCCGTTGATGAAGCAAAAGATGTTTGCCCTAACTGTGGTAGCACAGAGCTATTTGCATTTACAAAAGGTAAGCGTCCAGCTTTCTTAGTATTTATCTTACTGGGTTTTCCACTGTTTTTTTACAAGCATGGTTACAAGTGTAAGCAGTGCGGGGAGTTCAGTGAAAAGCTTTGAGTAGTGGTATAACAAAGCGTTTAAGAGGGATTCTCAACGCTTGGCGGTTTTGGTTCAATGTTTGGCTTTTGTGTTTAAGGCACAATGGCTTAGGTTGGGTGGTTTGCGTTGTTCACCCCTTAACGCGGCGTTAGCTGCTCAAGAATGGCGCATAGCAAAATTGAATAGCTTTAAACATTAGTAACTTGTTCTAAAGGGGACATTTTGACTCATTTCATTTGAGTCTATTTTCCATACGTTTGAATTTTTTATGTGTTTTGTTGCGCACGTGATGTTAGTAGTGTTCAAAATGGCGTAAAATCAGTGGGTTGGTTTAAATGGTTTATATACAGCTATAAGAAGAACGTGTATTGGGTGATGCCCAGTTCATTTAGAGAAGATGATATGAGTGAAATAGATATTAAAAAATTTACGGCTGATGAATTAACTAAAGAAAAAATCTCAGAGTTAGTCGAAGCCAAAGGTTCTTTTCAAGTTGTTGCGGTACGAGATATCTCATTTGTGGTTAACAGGCTTGAGGGAGTAATAGAAAAACAAGGAATGAGCTGTCGTGTATATACTGAGTACCGCAGTGCGGCAATGGGAGGAATGGCTATACCAACAGGAGTGACGCAAGTTACTGGTTTACTTACGGCAATTGGTGTTGGTATCCATAATCTGGCGACCTATAATCCTGACTATGAAATTGCAAAAAACAAATTCAATAGCACAGTAACAGTTATCTATCAGAGAGATTAGCGAAGGTAGCAGCTAACAAACTGTTTAAGAGTGATTCGCAACGCTTGGCATTTTTGCTATGCGTTGCGTTTTGTGTTTATGGTGTTATGCAGGGACTTTTGTATTGCGTTGCTCACACCTTAACAGGGCGTTAGTACGGGATTGGCATGAACGGTAAAAATTTCGGTGTTTATCAGTTCCGTTTTCTAGCTTTTCACCGGATCAAATGTGCCTTTCACGTTCTTTCCGGTGGCACTATGTGCGGAGTGTTCGCGTCGATTTCACCGTTTACGGTTTCTAACTTTGGGGCTATTTCGTTGGCGCGGTTTCTTTTGTGTTGTTGGCTTTTTAGCTTTCAATTCTGTACTTTGGTGTGGTTGTCAAAGTTCGGTGACCGAATCTTTTGCTAATTTGAAACTGGTCAAAATAGGGGAGTTTGCGAGTTTTCTTCTAGCCAACTTACGTTTTGAAGTTGAGTTCTAGCTTGGCAGTTTTCCTTTTGGCCTCAACGTATTAAGCCACAATTTTCGTGCTATATTTCAGTATCTCGGTGCAAGCCAAAAGGTTTAGGAGCAGCGTACTAACAAACAATTTAAGAGTGATTCGGCACGCGTGGCATTTTTACTATGCGTCGGTTTTAGTGGTTAAGGTTGTATGCGGTAGCATCGGTATTGCGTGCCTCACACCTTAATTGGGCGTTAGTTTGCAAGAGGAAAAACGCAGCTATATCGCAAGATCTAGTGGTAAAAGCTCAAAGTTGAAATTGTCGTATCGGCGTTCAATTTCAGTGTTAACTAACATGGTGAAAATCCAAAATTGGCATCGTTTCAACGGTTGATTTGTTCTTTGGTGCGGTGACTTTGGGGTTAACTGAGTCGCAGTTTTTTGCTGAAACTCTGCTCGTTGAGTTTGTTGGTACAAAAGCCGATTTACTCGCTGAAATGGCGTTTTCTCTGGTGTGGTAAGTTCATGTGGTTTCAGTTGCTTTGTTGAAAATCCGCATTGTGAGATTTGTTTTCCAAAAGCGCTTTTTGGTGTTGTAAGTTCGTTTTCTGCGGCGTTGTTTGTTCCAAGTGGTTTCATTGACTAGCCGTTTTTAGACTACGCCTGACTTAAATGCATCAAAGCACTTAAAGTTTGTTGTTTGCAAAGTTTAAAATAACTTAAAATCAACGCTTTGGGTTTGCAAACTAACAGACTGCTCAAGAGGGATTCACAACGCGTGGCATTTTTACTATGCGTTGAATTTAGTGATTAAGGTGGTTTGTGGCGGCTTTTGTATTGCGTTGCTCACCCCTTAGCAGGGCGTTATAAAGCTCGAAGAAAAAGGACATTTCGTGGAAATTCGAACAGGTAAACTTGAAGATGTTGCTGGTATCACCGACATCTTTAATTTTTATATTGAGCACACTAATGCACGCTTTGAGGAAGTTCCATTTACTCTGGAAAATCGTCAGAAATGGTTTTCTCAGTTTTCTAGCACTACCAAATATCAACTATATGTAGCCACAGAAAACGGCGTGTTGCTAGGTTTTGCATGTTCCCAACAGTACAGAGCAATTTCAGCTTTTGACGACACCGTAGAAGTGACCGTTTATCTGGCACAAGAAGCAAAGGGGAAAGGTTTAGGTTCTAAACTATATACTCAGTTGTTCTCATCAATTCGTGCCTATGGTGTCCATCGTGTATTGTCGGGTGTTGCATTACCAAACGACGCATCAGTTGCATTACATAAACGGTTTGGTTTCAGAGAAGTCGGAGTTTTCAATGAATATGCGAAGAAACATGGGCAGTACATAAGCTCAGTGTGGTTCGAAAAGGCGTTTAACGTAGAGTCCGCTTTATAACAAACAATTTAAGAGTGATTCGGCACGCGTGGCATTTTTGGTATGCGTTGGTTTTAGTGGTTAAGGTGGTATGCGGTAGCATTGGTATTGCGTGCCTCACACCTTAATTGGGCGTTATATGCTTCAAGGAAAATGATGAAAAAAATCGCACTTTCAATAGCTTGCTTAATGGCCTCCAATCAGGCTAATGCTGACGTTAGGTTAGACTTTCCCTTCCAGAAAAAGTTTGAAGTGTATGAGATTAGCGGCAATAGTGTTGAGGAAATTGAACACTCTTTTAACTCTAGACCTGACTTTCTAGTAAATGAGGGCTTTGACGGGTACACCGCGTGGAAATATGACTTCCATACGCATGATGATTCTTGCGAAATTCATGAATTTGATCTTGAAGTTACCTATGCACTTCCGAAGTTTGAAATGTCTAGGACTTCAGCTGAATCAGCTGAGGAGTTTCGCCCATATCTTGAGAAGCTCTATCGACATGAGCAGACTCATTGCGCGCTTGTAGTTAAGTCGATACACGAAATGTATCTAGCCTTCAAACTTGGACAGCGTGGAGGGTGTAGTAGCGCAAATGATAGAGTCATTGAGCTTGAAGGTGATTTGGTGGAAATTAATGCCCTGTTTGACGTTTATACATCGCACGGAGAAATTGAATTAGCAGAGTCTCCTTTTGGAGAGGAGCCTTACTTGAAAGTATGCGAAATACCTTTCGCGCCAATGTCACCACGCATATAACAAGAAATTTAAGAGTGATTCACAACGCTTGGCGCTATCACTTTAAGTGAATTTAGTGTTTATGGCACAATTCTTTAGGTAGAGTGGTTAGCGTTGTTCACACCTTAATTTGGCGTTATGTTTTATAGGAAATTTCGAGAAGTAAATGAGTGAGTTAGATCATTTGGAATCCCTATTCGATAGGGTCGAATATCTACAGAATTTGTTAGTTGCGGAAGCAACTGGCGGAACTGGAGATAACAGTGATTACCAAACTATTAGAGCAGAGTTACTTGGTAACCCTACCATAGCTCAGATGATTCCTCGATTTGTGAAAACCAATCGTAATCTAGAGCAATTTTGGCAGTTTATAAAATTTGAGTATGGAAGTTATGCTGAGCGTCGTCAGTTCCTATGGCAAGAGTTTAATCCACTCCTAGAGTTCCTAGAAAAAGGTCAGTCTCATCCAGCTCAACAATCAATTTCTGAAGTTCTACAGAACTTTGATTCTGAAAGTATCCATCATGCATGGACTAAAGCTTTAGAGCGAAAAGTTAGAGATCCGGAGGGAGCAATTACAATTGCAAGAACCATTTTAGAAAGTGTGTGTAAGCATATTCTTGATGAAAAAGGTGTTGAGTATAATAGCACATCCATTGAACTCTCCGAGCTGTATAAGTTGACGGCAAAGGAGTTAAATATGGCACCAGAACAGCACAATGAACCCATATTTAAACAGATTCTTGGTGGTTGCTCAGGGATAGTAAATGGTTTAGGAACCCTACGGAATAAGCTGGGTGACGCTCATGGTCAAGGTAAGCGTCCAGTAAAGCCACAAGCAAGGCATGCAGAGCTTGCTGTAAACTTAGCTGGGACAATGTCACTTTTCTTAATCTCTACATATGAGGCAAATAAAACATAACAAACTGTTTAAGAGTGATTCGCAACGCGTGGCATTTTCACTATGCGTTGGTTTTAGTGATTAAGGTGGTTTGCGGCGGGTTCGGTATTGCGTTGCTCACCCCTTAACAGAGCGTTAGTTGCCAATCGGATAAACGTAACCAAATCAAAAGGTTTAAGACTAGAAGTGCTAAAATCTAGAAGTGAAAT
>NZ_JAWOTS010000048.1:0-13807 GCF_033338975.1 Vibrio sp. Vb0349
TTCTTTTAGTTGTTGATTTCATAACACTCTCCAATTTTGGGGGTGGAAAGTGTCAACCTTATTTAGGACGGCACATTCTTAATAAAAAAAGCTGGCAATGCCAGCTTTTCTTTTTCTGAATGTCCCATTTAAAGACATCAGCTTATTCATTACCCATATAACGCTCAAACTAGAAAGCACTAATAAAACACTTGAGAACAAAGCAAATTGGTCGATGAGTAGTACCCTATCATCAAAAGTTTAACGCCACTCTCAAATATTCCAACAAGTTAGATTCACACTCTAAGATGAGCAGTATATTAGGACTATTTAATTAATGTTGAGCACTCTCAGCACAATAAAGACTATGCAGTGTTTTTATTAACGCTTTCACTTCATCACTCTTTAATGTGTAGTACACCGTCTGTGCTTCTTTCCTTGTCGTGACTAACTCATCACGGCGAAGCCAAGCAAGATGCTGAGATAATGCCGACTGGCTTAGCTCTAACTTTGCACACAGCTCTCCCACGGACAGCTCTTGGTTATGCAGCATACAAAGGATTTGTAGGCGTCTCTCGTTTGCCATCGCTTTGAGCAACACGACGGCTTTTGCGGAGTTCTGCTCCATTTCTTGTAGATTCATGTGTTGGACCTCTAGCTACAACTTACTTATTCCAACCCTGGCCAGCTTGTTGTGTTGCACTGATTTATATATCTAAGAAAATCAAGATACACTTCCAGAGTCTTCATTATTAGAACCTCTAATTTAGTTGTTAGTGATACACCAATATTATCCACCAAGGATTTTAATTGGTGCGCCATCAATAATTAATAGTTTTGCTCACTAAAACAAGTATCTTGCTTACTTAGATATTATTTAGAATTATATTTTTATTGATAGTAATCTATTTATTTACGCAACGATACGGGTTTACTCAAACATTTGACTGAAATCAGCATCACAAACATTTTTTACCGCGGGGTGTTGGATCATTCGTTCCGCAAAAATCACGTAGTACTCTTCTTTTAGCCCATCGACATGGCCAATTAGCTGTAAATTTCGGTCGTCTTCAATCTCCGACATGTATACGGTCGGTGCCAAGAAAATCACATCATCGTGGTACCGAGCAAAAGCTTTCATCAACGCAACATCATCAAACTCCCCCAGCACATTGGGTTGAAGACCTTGACGATCAAACCATTGAATAACTTTACGCCCCATAGCCGTTCGGCTCGCGGGAATCAGAAGTTTTTTTTGTTCCAAGATCTCAGGGAATCGCACATTTTCAATTTCAGAAGAAGCAAAAAAGCTCATGCTACTCTCACCTAACTTTTTGCTATAAAGGCCAGGACTTTGAGTAGAATCAACGGGACAATCCGAAAGGATCATATCTAGCTTGTGCTGAGAAAGGCGTTCAAGTAGCAGTTCGTGGGTCGATTCATAACAGCGTAAATGAATACTGTTATCTTCCGGGACGGTCGTCATCAGTACTTTACTGACCAAGCGTTTAGATAATGCATCGGCTACACCAACTTCAAATAGAATGTTCGAGTGCTGGCTGTAATTGACGATATCTAACATCTCATAGCTCAAACCGAACATCCGGTCGGCGTACTTAAACACAAGCTGACCTAACTCAGTGGGCTCAACTGTACGACCATTGCGCTTGGTTAACTTTCCTTTCATGCGCTCTTCAAGCGCTTTAATCTGTCCTGTCACGGTTTGCGGTGTCAGGAAGAGCGCGTCAGCCGCCTTAGTTACAGAGCCCTGTTTGCACACCATCCAGAAATAATAGAGATGGTTGTAGTTTAGATGTGACATGATCGAGTCCCGAAAAGAAAGTGATACTTTTTATACCAAATGTGACAGAGACAAACAATAAACTCGACAAAACCATACAATACCTTACAAAAGCATAAGTTTTACCGAAAGTATAAAGTCAACACTGTCATAAAAGTTGAACTGAGGCGCATTTTCTCTACAAAAAAAACGCAAAAACCAAACAAAACTAAATCAAAATTTAACCATTAAAATCAACAAGTTAAAAATTAATTTTCTTCCTCTTTTACGCCATTATCAAAAAGAACAATAAAAATCTCTCACAGCAAGAAATCTGTAATATTACTGAAATATTTGTTCTCTAACATCGCCCGCAGATTCAACTACAGACCGAAAAATGAACTGAAAGGTCAACGGAGAAAATTATGATGAACCAAGCTACTTCAACAGTGGCACCAATTTCGAGCACAGCTCGTTGGTTACGCTGGGCTAACTTGGCATTCATGTTATATCTGCTTCTTCTAGCAGTATCTATGGTTGGTAGTGGCTTTAAATGGGCAACTGGCGATCAAGCTAAGGTGCTATTTGAATTTGCCGCACACCCAGTTGCAGGTCTAATGATCGGCTTGGTGGCAACAGCCTTAATTCAGTCTTCAAGTACTGTAACGTCTATTATTGTAGGCTTGGTTGCAGGTGGCTTACCTGTAGAAACCGCTATCCCTATGGTGATGGGTGCTAACATTGGTACCACAGTGACCAATACGCTTGTGTCTCTTGGCCACGTGCGCTGTAAAGAAGAGTTCAAACGTGCATTTGCAAGTGCAACCATTCATGACTTCTTCAACTTGCTTGCTGTCGCTATTTTCCTTCCGTTGGAAATGATGTTCGGCATTTTAGAGAAAGTTTCTCACTGGCTTGTTTCTCCACTGCTTGCTACTGGTGATATGAGCATTAAAGGCTTCAACTTTATTAAACCAATTACAAAGCCAGTCGTAGGCGCAATTAAAGAGCCACTTTCTACCTTCGGTGATACTGTTGGCGGCGTCATGCTTATTGCTTTGGGTATTGCGACTATCTTCGTTGCAATCACAGTGATGGGTAAATTGATGAAGAGCCTAATGGTTGGTCGCGCACGTGAAATTTTGAAAAACGCCATCGGTCGTGGTCCTATTCACGGCATCGTATCAGGCTCAATCGTGACCGTTCTAGTACAATCTTCCTCAACCACGACAAGTTTAATGGTTCCGTTGGTTGGTACTGGCGTGTTGAAAGTACGAGATATCTACCCTTTCACTCTGGGTGCTAACATTGGTACTTGTATTACGGCACTACTAGCAGCGACAGCGGTATCTGGAGAGTTCGCAGTATTCGCACTACAAATCGCTCTAGTCCACTTAGTATTTAACATCATGGCGACGCTGTTTATCTTTGGAATTCCATTCCTACGTGAGATTCCGGTTAAAGGCGCTGAGATGATTTCTGAAATGGCTATTAAGAATAAAGCAGTTGTTGGTGGTTACCTAATGTCAGTATTCGTTATTCTACCAGGTGCAATTCTAGCCCTAACAACGTAACAACAACGACATACCATCGCTTATTGTTTAGGCTCCACATCGTGGAGCCTTTTTTATGATAATTAAACTGTTCAAATCGATTGTCCGGTGATAATTTGAGCCACATCAGCATGCTTATGCTGAGCTATCTCATTTGGAGTCGACAACATGACGCAGCTTAATGACGCTATTTCTGATCAGCTACTCGCAATAGACGAAAACCTAACCCAACTGGTTGCTGATATTGATATCCTCAGTAGCGTGAATCCTCTTAATTATGCTCAAGAAAGAGAACGTTTCATTAAAAACAAATATTCTCAAGAGCCTAATTTTCAATATTCAATTACTAACATAGATACCCACAGCGCAAAGCGACGTCTATATGAGCTACCTCTAGAAAACATTCAAGACACCCAACTGCAGAGGCTGTACGCGGATGTAATTCAGTCTTATGCAGATAAACTGGATCAAGTGAATACCATAGGTACGCAAGAGTTTCTTTATAACTCCTTACGCTATTATGGGGAACCGAGCGCCAAAGATATTGCCAACGCCCATTTCATATTGCACCTTCCTACAGAAGAAGAAAAAGAACCTCAGCACGATAGCCGTGCAATAGCACGTTTCATGCAAAATTTTGCTCAACGCAATGGGTATGAATGTGAAATACAGGTGTTGGACGGGATGTTAGCAAACGCACTAGTTTCAGGATCTAGAGTCAAAATTAACCACGCGGCGTACATCACCACTGATGAGCTGGAGGCTCTTGCACATCATGAAATGGGAGTACATCTCCTGACTACGCTTAACGGTCGTCAACAACCGCTAAAAGTCCTGAGCTTAGGTTGTCCTGCCAATACCAACACTCAAGAAGGGCTGGCTATATTATGTGAGTATCTGTCAGGACATTTCAGTATCAAGCGCCTAAGAACCTTAGCCTTACGAGTTCTGGCAGTAGAGTCGATGATCAAGGATCGCGATTTCCGCCATACGTTCATGCTATTAAAAGAACAGTATAAAGCTTCTGATCTTCAAGCATTTACAACGACTGCCCGAGTCTATCGAGGTGGAGGTTTAACGAAGGATTACTTGTATCTTAGAGGATTCCGAGAGGTGCTCAATGCCTATGATAAATTGGGCGATGACTTTTCACTATTGTTGTGCGGGAAAACAGAGCTGAAGTACTTTGAGCTTATCCGTTCATTAGTGAGTAAAGAAATATTCACTCAACCTAAGTTTATTAGCCCGGCACTGTCCACACCGATGCAGACCAACCCAATTCACCGTTATATTGTCAGTGCACTAAAATAATACCTTCTAAGTACAAAAAAGAAAAAAGCTCCATTCGGAGCTTTTTCTATATCTTGAAGAACGATACTCGTTACACTGAGAATGGGTAACGAATAGGATCGTGATGCTCGTACCCTTCAACCCAAAAGTCATCCAGTGTGACCCATGTTTCCAAATCTTCTAGAGATTTAATCTCTGGGTTGATATGGAACGTCGGCGCTTTTAATGGCTCACGCTTCAACTGAACATCGCGCATCAGTTCAAGCTGATCTTCATAAATGTGAGCATTCACAATCTTATGAAATGCCTGACCAGGTTTCTTGCCCGTAATTTGCGCCATAATCGCCAAGAACACGTAAACTTGAACCATATTGAAGTTTAAGCCAAGCGGTACATCACACGAACGCTGAGTACTATTCAGGTAAAGCGTATCATCCAGCAATGAAAAATGGTGACTGTACATACAAGGACGCAAGCACCCCATGTGGAACTCACCCGGGTTGTAGAAGTTCAAGATTTCACCGCGATCATCAACACCACGCGTTAAGTCATCCACTATCTTACGTAGTTGGTCAACATGACCACCATCAGGTTTCGCCCAGGCGCGCCCTTGAACCCCATAGACACGGCCCATGTCGTCTTCGCCTTTACGGTATGGGTTATTCAACCAGGCATCATTTAGGTTGGCATTGGCATCCCAGGTTTTCGTGCCCAGCTTACGAAAATCTTCCGCATTATCGTAACCACGAATATACCCTAATAGCTCTGCAACGGCCGCTTTCCAAAAACTTTTACGTGTGGTGACCAACGGAAATTGATTGTTCGCAACATCGTAGGTTAAATCCGCGTTGATTACGGTCAGGCAGCGCTTGCCTGTACGCTCATTTTCAACCCAAACACCTTGGTCAACGATGCGTTGACACAAATCTAAATACTGTTTCACACCAATACCTTACTTCGTCTTTTGTGGTAATTCGTCTTTGTAATGACCACGTTTGTATGCCCAAACCATCATGAGGACACCGATAACCACCATTGGCAGGGATAAAATCTGTCCCATGGAAATAAAGCCACCGAATAACCCCAAATGAGCGTCTGGTTCGCGCACGTATTCTACTAGGAAACGGAAGGTTCCGTAACCCGCAAGAAAGAGTCCTGAAACAGAACCTAGAGGACGAGGTTTCTTGATGAACCAATTCAAAATGAAGAAAAGGACGATACCTTCAAGCGCCATTTCATAAAGCTGTGATGGATGACGTGGCAGTGGACCGCCATTTGGGAAAACGATCGCCCAAGGCACATCCGTTACTCGGCCCCACAACTCGCTGTTCATGAAGTTACCTAAACGCCCCATACCCAAACCAAATGGCACAAGCGGCGCGATAAAGTCAGCAACACCGAAGAAAGTTCGCCCGTTTTTGTGTGCATACCAGAACATCGCAGTAATCACACCCAGTAAGCCCCCGTGGAAAGACATACCACCGGTCCACACTTTAAATAGATACAAAGGGTCAGCCAGGAAGAGCTCAAAATTGTAGAAAAGCACGTAGCCTACACGGCCACCAATCACCACGCCAAGGAAGCCTGCGAACAACAAATCAGAAACCTGCTCTCGTGTCCAACCACTTCCAGGCTTATCCGCACGTCGGTTCGCTAACCATAGAGCAAACATAAAGCCAACAAGGTACATCAAACCGTACCAACGAACCGAAACAGGACCAATAGAGATTAAAACCGGATCAATATTGGGAAATTCAATATATCCCTGAGACATAAATCATTCTCTTCTTATCACAACAAAATAAATATACCCAAGTAACCTCTAGATGCTTGGTTCAGCGAGAATGACTTGGGTACAAACTTAGAGCAGCATGGTCGCTGCAACAAACATTAAGAACACCGCGAATATCTTTTTTAATACCGCAGTTGGAAGGTTAGTTGCGAGCTTCGCACCCACTTTTGTTGTGAGCATCGAGGCCATAGCAATCGCTAATAAAGCGGGAAGATAAACATAGCCAATACTGTATGAAGGTAAGCCTTCCACTTTATAGCCATGTAAGATGAAGCCGATCATACCAGAAATAGCAATCACGCAACCACAAACGGAGGATGAGCCCACCGCTTTACGCATCTCTATCCCATGTTTATTTAAAAATGGTACCGACAGTGAGCCACCACCAATACCAGCAAGGCTTGATACGACACCAATTCCCGTGCCGTAAACTACAGTCACAGGGCTGCTCGGCATAGGTTTACTGCTCGTAACTTTAATGGAACGAAACATTTGTACTGACAGGCAAAGAACAATGACACCAAACACTTTCGGCAAATAGTGTGTAGGGATCCACTCAGCAATATTGGCACCAACAAAGCCACCAATGACCACACCAGGCATCAACCATTTTACGACAAACATATCGACATTGCCGAGCTTAAGGTGATTCATCGCCGATGAGCCAGACGTGACAATAATACTCGCTAACGAAGTGGCTAAGGCCATGTGCATACTCATTTCTGGAGAGATCCCAGCAAGAGGAAGCAAATACAACAAGGCAGGAACAACAATCAAACCACCACCGATACCGAGTAACCCCGCCATCACACCCACAAAAGCGCCTAGCGCCAACAATAACAAAAATAAAGAGACGGTCACGATTTCCTACTTTTTACCTGCACGGATAAAGCCCGCAAAGCCCTGTTGAATGAAGAAGTCATGCATCATTTGATGAATGTCCTCCCCATAGGACTTTGTCATTGCTTGCTCCGCTAATTTTTCTAATTCTTCTTGTTGGCTATGACGAATCAAATATTTCACCTTAGCCACATTGGAGGTGTTCATACTCAAACTGGTATACCCTAACCCAAGTAAGAGAAGAGCGCCAAATGGATCACCCGCTAGCTCACCACAAATACACACGGGCACCTGATATTTATCACACACCTCATGGATTTGCTTAAGCGCTAACAGTACCGCAGGATGCATAGATTCATAGACATCCGCTACGCGCGAATTGTTCCTATCTACCGCTAATAAATACTGAGTTAAATCGTTTGTCCCGACAGAAACAAAATCAACACGGTGAGCAATCGTTGGCAACAGATACACCATCGATGGTACTTCAATCATGACCCCAATTTGTGGGAATTGAATTCTATCATCAAGCAAAACGGCTTCGCTGTGAGCTTGATTAATCAAGCTAATGGCATCGTCTAGCTCTTTTACCCCAGACACCATTGGCAATAAGATACTTAAGTTTCCGCTTTCTGCACTCGCTCTTAACATTGCACGCAGCTGGATCAAGAAAATGTCTGGATGATCCAATGTAAAACGAATGCCACGCCAGCCTAGAAACGGATTATCTTCTTCGATGGGCAAATACGGCAAAGGTTTGTCACCACCAATATCCAAAGTACGCATCACTACTCGTTGATTCGGATAGCTGTTAAGTATTGCTTGGTATTGATGATACTGCTCATCTTCCGAAGGAAAGTGATGCTGAAGTAAAAATGCAATCTCAGTTCGGTACAACCCAACACCATCAACACCTGTGTTGATGGCAATATTACTGTCTGCACTGAGTCCCGCATTCAGCATAATTTCGATATGGTGATTATCTTGCGTAACCGCAGGGAGTGCGAGGTCCTTGTTTACCATGGCAAACAGTTCAGACTCTTCGCTTACTAAGCTGCGATACTCTCGCAACAACTGGCGGTTTGGCTCTAAGAAGATCTCACCCGTATAGCCGTCGACTATCCCGAGTTTGCCATTCACCACATCCGGATTAATGTTGGCGCCCATGACTGCAGGGACCCCAAGAGCTCGAGATAAAATGGCAGCGTGAGAGTTTGCGCCTCCCTCTAATGATACGACGGCTAACAAAAACTCTTTGGGTACAGAAGCGAGCAAGGTGGCAGTGAGTTCGTTCGCCACCAAAATAATGGGACGATCAATTGCAGAATTTTCTTGCTCACTGTTGTGCAGAAAATAGAGCAGCCTTTGCCCTAACTCTCGGATATCTTGCGCTCTTTCACGCATGTATACATCCGACATTCTTGCAAATCGATTCGAGTATGACTCTACAACTTGGCGTAACGCCCAGTCTGCCCTATCTCCTTTTTCAATCTGCTTCTTCAAATCACCGCGAAGCATCGGATCATTCAGTAAGTGAGTAAACAGATCGAAGATCGCCAGCGCATCTTTGTTGATTTCACTGTCCAGCTTTTTCCGCATACGGCGAAAGTCATTTAACGCTCGCTCTATGGCCACCAGTAATGTCTCGTGCTCGCGTTCCTTATCTAACGTGGACGAAGGGAAAACATCCGATAAACTCGGCTGGGTATTGTCGAACCAAAACTCTCCAATCGCGACACCAGTAGACGCAGGCAAACCTTTTAATACCGTGGGTTTAGATGCTAACTGCCAATGCCCAAGATTCTGCGCATGTGCAATGAGCACCGCTAACTGAGCGGATAAGGTAACAAGAAACGATTCTTCCATTTCACTAAACAAGCGCGGCGTTTTTTGTTGGATCACCAACACACCTAAAACTTGTTTACGATGAATGATTGGAGTAGCTAAAAAAGAGTGGTAAATCTGTTCGCCGAGTTGAGGAAAGAATTTGAACTCGGGGTGTTTTGAGGCTTCGGCAAGGTTAAGGGGTTCAGCGCTTCGTTTTACCAACCCAACCAAGCCTTCATTGAAGTTGATATGAATACTATCACCTTCAAAAATAAGGCCTTGAGTTGCCATTAACTCAAGGCGCTGCATTTCTTCATTAGCAAGATAGATAGTACAGCACTCAGTACTAAGGGCAGCACAAGTCTCTTTCACCAATATATCGAGTGCCAGATGCACATCATCGACCCTGGAGACTTTCTCAACTATTTCCCTTAGCTGACTGAGCATGATTATCCTCTACGTTGCTTTTTTCTTTTCCCTTTCGCTTTTCTCTCTCGAAAAGGCATGGCTAAGGATGCAAATTCTTTCATCGCTCGTCGATAAACATCTCGCTTGAAAGAAACAACTTGCCTAACTGGATACCAGTAACTTACCCAGCGCCAACCATCAAATTCAGGGGATTTTCCGCGTTGCATATTAATGCGAGATTCATCGCATTCTAATCTCAGCAGAAACCATTTCTGTTTTTGGCCGATACAAACAGGCTTGGAGTCCCAACGCACCAATCGCTTTGGTAGCTTATATCTTAACCAATGACGACTTGTTGCAATGATCTTAACGTCTTTTTTCGTTAAACCGACTTCTTCGTATAACTCCCTGAACATGGCTTGTTCAGGGGTTTCACCTTCGTCAATCCCACCTTGTGGAAATTGCCATGAGTGTTGCCCGTATCGTTTAGCCCAGAAGACCTGACCATGGTTATTACATATCACAATACCAACATTAAGTCGGTAACCATCGCCATCTATCACTGGCTAACCTCTATGAATAAATTTTTTATTACCGTGATTTTTCCACATATCCCCATTACTAGCAAACTTACTGATGTGATATGAGCAAGATTTATTACCTTTTCAGCATTTTTGGATATCTTTTAATCAAACCATACCTTATCAACACAAGAGTGAGACATTGCCCACATTTATTCACCTTTTCTGTGAATAACTTTGTGAAGAATTCAATTCAAATGAGTAATTCAGTTCAATCCCATCAAATAAAAAACAAATGAAGAAACAAAAAAATAAACATAAAACATTGATAAAAAAGTATTTATTTTTAAAAATAACGATAATTAGATCTTCAGTTTCTTGATGATCTTTTCACCAAACTCAGATCGGTCAAAGATCCACCAATAGGCTATTTATCCACACTCACCTGCTATTCGTTTAGATGATTACAACAAAATCAACCCCAAAAATGCATTTTAACCCCTGTTTATTCATACAGACCCCGTCAAGATCTTATCTATATCTCCTCCACCTGTGGATAAGTTATGAATTGATCGTTCTTACACCGCCTCGGTGAAATCTTAAACAGTAGATTTGGTCGGAGTTTGATAAACTATATTTTTTGTAATACCACCTTGTAACTATGAAACCAGAACCACAAACAGAAGCAGAGCTATTGGAACGAGCGCATGATATGGCAGGACTCAGTTTTGCTGAGTTGGCCGCCGAGGCGAATATGATTGTTCCTGAAAACTTAAAACGTGATAAAGGTTGGGTGGGTCAATTACTCGAATGGCACTTGGGCGCTCCAGCTGGCAGTAAACCTCAACAAGATTTCGCAAAACTAGGGATCGAGTTGAAAAGTATTCCGATCAGTTACTCTGGCAAACCTTTAGAAACAACCTTTGTTTCTGTGGCCCCCCTCACTGGTGTTCATGGTCTTACATGGGAAACAAGTCATGTTCGAAACAAGCTATCTCGTGTGCTTTGGGTACCCGTAGAAGGAGAACGAGAAATCCCACTCGCTGAAAGACGTGTGGGCAGTCCACTCATTTGGTCACCAGATGAAGAAGAAGAACGGATTTTGCGAAATGACTGGGAAGAGTTAATGGAGATGATCGTCTTGGGAAGATTTGATCAAATTTCCGCCAGACACGGAGAAGCGCTGCATCTTCGCCCTAAAGCCGCAAATGCAAAAGCGCTCACCGAAGCATATAACTCAAATGGTAAGCCGATGAAAACTCTGCCCCGAGGCTTTTACCTTAGAACACAGTTTACTGAACAGATCTTACTCAAGCACTACATTAACACTCAACCAGAATAAAACCATATCAGCTATTTAGTGCGTCACGAGCGATAACTCAATATCGCAGTATGAGGCTGCCTCTTCAGTGCCACATTCGTCATACGCATTGCGCAGCCTTAAATACGCTTTATCGACCCCTAGCCTCAATAGTTCTTCTTTTACTAAGTCTAGAGAGCCAAAATGTATCGGGTCTTCACCGTCTTTAATCGGCTCAAGTTGATGCTTGTACTCCACAGCTAAAAGATAGTCAGAGACATCAGAACACCCAATCACAAATACTTTGGGAGTTTTATAAGTATCTTTATGTGGACCATGTAGCCACATGTCCAATTGATGCTTCTGCATAACATACCTCCTTCACACGATCATTTAAGTGTAGTTAGGCTAACTGTAGCTTTCGAGTTTGCTCTTCCTTTATACGTAAATCATTTGCGATTGCGGCTAAAAATCCCCTATATTGGAGTCACTTATTTAGTCGGTAACTCTTCAAGGACGTGATATGCAATACACAAAACTACCGCACTCATCACTTGAGATCAGTAAAATCTGCCTCGGCACTATGACGTTTGGCGAGCAAAACACAGAAAAGGACGCCTTTGAACAGCTCGACTTTGCCCTCGATCATGGGGTGAACTTCATCGATACCGCAGAGATGTACCCTGTACCGCCAAACTCGGAAACACAAGGGATCACCGAGCAATACATCGGTAATTGGTTGGCAAAAAGCGGCAAAAGAGAAAAAGTAGTACTGGCAACAAAAGTGGCAGGCCCTCGCAATGTTCCTCACATTAGAGACAACATGAGCCTTAATCGTCGCCACATCCATACAGCAATTGATGACAGCCTTAATCGTCTACAAACCGATTATGTCGATTTGTACCAACTACATTGGCCGCAGCGTCAAACCAACTGCTTTGGTCAACTCAACTACCCATACCCTGACAAACAAGAAGAAGTCACGTTAATTGAAACGTTGGAAGCGCTTACTGAATTAGTGAATTCAGGTAAAGTGCGCTATATCGGCGTATCCAACGAGACGCCGTGGGGGGTGATGTCGCTACTGCGTTTGGCAGAAAAACACGATTTGCCAAGAATTGTCTCCATTCAAAACCCATATAACTTATTGAACCGCAGCTTCGAAGTTGGCTTGTCTGAAATCAGCCATTACGAAGGCGTTCAGTTACTTGCCTACTCTCCTTTGGCATTTGGCTGCCTGAGTGGTAAATACCTAAACGGGGCAAAACCTGAAGGCTCTCGATGCACTAAGTGGGAGCGTTTTGCGCGCTACTTCACTCCGCAAGGTGTTAAAGCGACCGAAGCTTACGTCAATTTAGCTCAAGAGCATGGTCTAAACCCTGCACAAATGGCGCTCGCGTTTGTCAATCAGCGTCCATTTGTTGCTTCTAACATTATCGGAGCAACAAACCTAGACCAATTAAAAGCCAATATCGACAGTATTGATTTGCAACTTAGCGACGAACTACTTACTGAAATTCAAGCAATAGGTACAACTTACTCGAATCCTTGCCCTTAACAGTACCACCTTCAAACGAAAACAGCTGATCTTCAAGATCAGCTGTTTATCCAATGAAGTCATACTTCATATAAAAAGTTAAGCGTGTTGAATGACTCGTTAGCAACTCAGTCAGCCCAACACGCTAACGATTACGTCATTATTCGCGACGTTAAGACTCGACGAAGGTGACGAACTCGACGTTCAACTTTTACTGCATCCGGAACATTGGCACGTGTAGAACGACCATCGCGATCTAAACCAATATCCCTCAATAGATGAACATTCGTCCATGGAATATCATGAGCAGTTCGGCGTATGGTACGCTGCCATTGCTTTTCTTCGCGTTTAAGGTCTGCTTTCAATAACAAAGTTGCCAATTGTAAGTAAATAGAGTGACGCATAATATTTTCTCCGATTATCGATGTATTCGACTGGGAAAAATAGTGCGTAAAATGAACAGAAATATTCTGTTGATACTAAGCCGCTACTTTTCCGCAGCCTAGTAATAAATATGATAGGTTACGGATTAATTTTTATCTTGTGAGCCAGTGGTATTGGTATCATCCGATTTAAGGGTTTTCGGAGCGATAGGCATACGATCAGCGCAAGCAGTGGTGTTAACAACGTAATGTTTCATCTTGCGCCTCCTAGCTAAAAATTAATCCGTTTATGAAAGGTATAACTCATTGAGTTACGGTTAAATTGTAAGCTTTGATGAATATATATCAAACATTTTTTGCCTTTTTGATTAAAAACAAATCAATACACCGCAATTTAGTTTCATATACTTTTATGTATAACATATTCACCTGAGGAATATATGAATTTGCGGATTTTATAAATCAAACCAAACAAAAAATAAAAAGAGCGGCTCTGTGGCCACTCTCTTTTATTGTATTTATGTGCCGTCCTAAATAAGGTTGACACTTTCCACCCCCAAAATTGGAGAGTGTTATGAAATCAACAACTAAAAGAAC
>NZ_JAWOTS010000049.1:0-13523 GCF_033338975.1 Vibrio sp. Vb0349
AAAATATTCTCTATATTTAAGAGAAGGACAATGCCGCTGGAGGTCTCTATGATCAAGGTTGAAGACATGATGACTCGTAATCCTCATACATTACTGCGCACGCACACCTTGCGTGATGCAAAAAGCATGATGGATGCGCTTGATATTCGACACATTCCGGTTGTTGATGCCAATAACCACTTACAAGGCTTGGTGACTCAACGCGACATTCTTGCTGCTCAAGAATCGAGCTTGCACCCAGATGAGGCTGAACAATCTTTTACTTTAGACACACCGCTCTACGAAATGATGCACACCAACATCATGACGGCAGAGCCTATCGCGGGGCTCAAAGAGAGCGCTATCTATATGCAAAAGCATAAAGTTGGCTGTCTACCTGTTGTCACCAAAGGTCGATTGGTCGGCATTATTACTGATAGTGACTTCGTGACGATTGCGATTAACTTATTGGAACTGCAAGAAGAAGTGGAACCTGAAGAAATCGAGCAGGAAGAGTAGTACGCAAGCGTATTCTCTTTGTTGTAAGTTTCGTTTTTACACCGGTTAAACGAAAAAAAGAGCGGCAGGGTTGCCGCTCAAAATGCCATTACTGACGCTGATTAAGGAAGTGTTTCTCTGCCAATTAGAATTGGTCTTCTTCGGTCGAACCTGTCAATGCTGTCACTGAAGAGTTACCACCTTGGATAGTATTGGTCATTCTATCGAAGTAACCTGTACCTACTTCTTGTTGGTGCGCAACAAACGTATAGCCTTTTTCAGCTGCTTGGAATTCAGGACGCTGAACTTTCTCAACATAATGACGCATACCTTCCCCTTGAGCGTAAGCGTGCGCCAGTTCAAACATGTTGAACCACATGTTGTGAATGCCTGCTAGCGTGATGAATTGGTACTTGTAGCCCATGTCTGCAAGCTCTTGTTGGAACTTAGCAATAGTTTCTGCATCTAGGTTTTTCTCCCAGTTGAATGAAGGCGAGCAGTTGTACGCCAACAATTGATCTGGGTATTCAGCGTGAATTGCTTCTGCAAACTTACGTGCTTCTTCCAAACATGGCGTAGCCGTTTCACACCAAATCAAGTCTGCATATGGTGCGTAAGCCAGGCCGCGAGAGATAGCTTGGTCGATACCCGCGCGAACGCGGTAGAAACCTTCTTGAGTACGCTCACCTTCGATGAAGTCTTTATCATATGGGTCGCAATCTGAAGTAATGAGATCCGCCGCATTCGCATCAGTACGAGCAATAACTAATGTTGTTGTACCCGCTACGTCAGCAGCCAAACGAGCTGCAACGAGCTTTTGTACCGCTTCTTGCGTAGGAACTAATACCTTACCACCCATATGGCCACACTTTTTCACCGATGCTAACTGGTCTTCAAAGTGAACGCCCGCGGCACCGGCTTCGATCATCGATTTCATTAGTTCGTAAGCGTTAAGCACACCACCAAAGCCCGCTTCAGCATCCGCTACGATAGGTAGGAAGTAATCAATTCCACCTTCATCTTCAGGCGTCTTACCAGCAGCCCACTGAATTTGGTCTGCACGACGGAATGAGTTGTTGATGCGTTTTACTACTGACGGTACAGAATCTACTGGGTAAAGAGATTGGTCTGGATACATCGTCGAGGCGGTGTTGTTATCCGCCGCTACCTGCCAGCCTGACAAGTAAATCGCTTCAATACCTGCTTTAGCTTGTTGAACCGCTTGACCACCCGTTAGCGCACCAAGACAGTTTACGTAACCTTTTTTCGCACTACCGTTGACCAGTGACCAAAGTTTGTCTGCACCACGTTGTGCAATTGTGTTTGCAGGCACCATAGAGCCACGCAGTTCCACCACTTCCTCGGCAGTGTAAGTACGCTTCACATTTTTCCAGCGTGGGTTAGTTGCCCAGTCTTTTTCCAGAGCTTCAATTTGTTGGCGGCGAGTTAAGTTAGTCATTGGTCTATCCCTCTTTATAATTTGCACTTTATGCGTGTGCGTTGAGTTTCCGTTCTCAGGCAGTACTTCCCTATCTGCCTTGAAAATCCTTCACGTTATTGGTGTTACAGTTATTCTTTATTAATCCAGGTAGTCATAACCAGGAACTGTCAAAAAGTTGGTCAGTTCATCGCTCGTCGTGAGCCTTGCCATTAAGTCTGCTGCTTCTTCAAATCGACCCGCATGGTAGCGCTGCTCGCCAATTTCTTGCTTCACGACTTCAATCTCCTCTTTGAGATAGAGCTCGAACAGCTCTTTAGTGACCTTTAATCCGTTGTCTAGCGACTTGCCGTGTTGAATCCATTGCCAGATAGAGGCGCGTGAGATTTCTGCCGTTGCTGCGTCTTCCATCAGTCCGTAAATCGGCACACAACCATTGCCAGAAATCCAAGCTTCGATGTATTGCAGCGCAACGCGAATATTGTGGCGCATTCCGCCTTCAGTGCGCTCGCCTTCACAAGGCTCAAGCAGTTCAGCGGCTGTAATAGGCGCATCCTCTGCACGGCTCACATCCAACTGGTTGGTGCGTTCACCCAGCACAGCACTAAAGACTTCCATAGCAGTGTCAGCCAAACCTGGATGAGCCACCCAAGTACCGTCGTGGCCGTTGTTAGCTTCTAACGATTTGTCAGTCTGGATCTTGTCTAATACTTTTTGATTCTCTTTCGGGTCTTTAGCTGGGATAAATGCGGCCATTCCTCCCATCGCGAAAGCACCTCGTTTATGGCAAGTACGTACCAATAATCGCGAGTAAGCGTTTAAGAATGGCTTGTCCATCGTTACCACTTGGCGATCTGGCAGTACTCGGTCTGAGTGTTTTTTCAATGTTTTGATATAGCTAAAGATGTAATCCCAGCGACCACAGTTCAAACCAACGATGTGTTCTTTAAGCGAGAACAGAATCTCGTCCATTTCGAATACCGCTGGTAAGGTTTCAATCAGCACAGTCGCTTTGATGGTGCCTGTATCCAAACCGAAGTAGTCTTCCGTGAAATGGAACACTTCGCTCCACCACTTCGCTTCGTGATGCGATTGCAGTTTTGGAAGGTAGAAATAAGGGCCACTGCCTTTTTGAAGTAACGCTTTGTAGTTGTTATAGAAATACAGAGCGAAATCGAATAGCGCACCTGGAATGATCTGACCGTGCCACGTAACGTGTTTTTCTTTTAAATGAAGGCCGCGAACACGGCAGATCAACACCGCTGGGTCATCTTCCAGCTGATAATGTTTGCCATTGCCAGGATTGGTGTAACTGATGGTGCCATTAACAGCATCGCGCAAGTTAATTTGACCATCCAGCACTTTACTCCATGCAGGAGACATTGAATCTTCGAAGTCTGCCATGAACACTTTTACATTCGCATTCAGTGCGTTAATCACCATCTTGCGGTCAGTTGGTCCGGTAATCTCCACACGGCGATCTTGCAGATCTTGTGGGATTCCTAGGATCTTCCAACTTCCTTCACGGATGTCTTGTGTCTCTGGTAGAAAATCTGGTAGCTCACCAGCATCAATACGTGCTTGCTTCTCTTCTCTTGCTTCCAGCAACTGTTCAACACGTCCGGCAAATTTTTCACACAGTAGAGATAAAAAGGTTTGGGCTTCAACAGGGAAAATTGCTTGATGTTCTGGAGCAACGACTCCATTCACCTCAAGCATGCCTTGGGTTTGCTTTAGTTGTTGTGTTTTTTGTTCTGTCTGAGCAAGCATAATCATTCATCCTTAACGTGCTTTATCAATCTTGGGCAGTCAGCGTAAAGCTACATTTGTAAGTTATGAACAACAAATTACATCCTTTAACTTTGTGTTCAACTCGTCTAGCCATGCCGATAGATTGCGTAATGCTACGTGTATTTTCAATCTAGACATAAGTCGTATCGGCCTTTAAATAAGCTATATCAACAAAGGGTTTAGTGAAACCCCCAATATAAACAAAACAGAAAATTCAAAGTTTTATTCCGCAAGGTAAAAACCATCTATCAAGCGTCTTATTTTGTAAGTTATTACGTAATAAAATTACATTAAATTTAAAGTCGCTTTATAATTTCAAACAAGCGTATGAATATTGACAGGTAAACAAACACCTTGTACTCACAAGGGCTGAAGAGATGGATTTAAACAGGGGTCAAACAAGACATGCAGGGCTTTGTGTAAAATTAACATTGTGAAATTTCACTATTTTATGAAAGCTTCATCAAAGAAGAGCTGTAAAATTTTACAAGTCAAAGTTTACCAGCAGAATAAAATACTAGAAAGCGCACTGTTTCCAGTGCGCTTTTAGATAAATAATGGAGAAGTAAGGGCTAATACTAATAGCTAAAGCAGCTCTGAAACGACTTCTGCAAGTTGATTAAATGTTTTCGTTCTTGACGAGCTCGGACGCCAAACTAAGCCGATTTCGCGATAAGCTTGTTTACCTGGAGGATCGATCACGACTAAATTCTGGTTATGCAGCAAGCCATGGTCGATAGCCATTTGAGGAATGAACGTTGTTCCCAAACCATTCGCAACCATTTGCACCAGTGTATGGAGGCTGGTTGCCGTAAACGGATTGATTTTTTCTTTGTCTGTTAATTTACACGCTGATACCGCATGTTCCGTTAAGCAATGTTCTTTCTCTAGTAGAAAGACGGATTCGTCAGGTAAATCCGCGTAACGAATCGGCACAGGGACCGATTGGGCTTGATTAGCGCTTATAACCATTCGAAACGGATCCTTACCCACTACTCGGCTTTCCATCCCATCAATTTCGACTGGTAACGCTAAAATAAGCACATCCAGCTCACCATGTCTGAGCGCTTGGAGTAAGTTTGTCGTCGTGTCTTCTCTTAATAAAAGGTTCAGTTGTGGGAAACGGTAGTTCACCTCTTGTACCAAATCACACAGTAAAAACGGAGCAATTGTTGGTATGCATCCTACTTTTAGCTGGCCTTGCATATCGTCGCCTTGGCACATACGTCCAAGCTCAACCAAATCTTGCCCTTTTGCTAACAGCTCTCGCCCCTGCTTTACTACCATTTCTCCTGTTTGGGTAAAAACCAGTGGACTTTTCTTGTCTTTCTTTTCATATAATGGACAGCCAATCAACTCCTCTAAGTTTTGAATACCCTTACTTAAAGTCGACTGACTGACAAAACAACGCTCTGCAGCGTCACTAAAATGTCTTGTTTCATGCAGTGTGACTAAATAGTGTAACTGCTTCAAACTGGGCCATTTATTCATAATTGTATTTGTATCTACCGCCGTTCCAGTGATCGAGTTAAGAGTTTTGTTATTATCGTTTTTTTCGATTAACTCAATCTATTTATTTCGCTTTTTTCAATACTACAATCTGTACTATAGTTTGTCTCGTACAAACACGAACCAAACCGACACAACTGAATTCGGTTTGGAGCTAACCATACTTTTTAGGAGCAAAAAAATGGTACTAGTAGGTCGTCAAGCCCCTGATTTTACTGCAGCAGCTGTTCTAGGTAACGGTGAAATCGTTGAAAACTTCAACTTTGCAGAGTTCACTAAAGGTAAGAAAGCAGTAGTATTCTTCTACCCACTAGATTTCACTTTCGTTTGCCCATCTGAGCTAATCGCATTCGACAACCGTCTAGCTGACTTCCAAGCTAAAGGTGTTGAAGTAATCGGTGTTTCTATCGATTCTCAGTTCTCTCACAACGCATGGCGTAACACTGCTATCGAAGATGGCGGTATCGGTCAAGTTAAGTACCCACTAGTTGCTGACGTTAAGCACGAAATCTGTAAAGCTTACGACGTTGAGCACCCAGAAGCAGGCGTTGCTTTCCGTGGTTCTTTCCTAATCGACGAAGAAGGCGTTGTACGTCACCAAGTAGTTAACGACCTACCACTAGGCCGTAACATCGACGAAATGCTACGCATGGTTGACGCTCTTAACTTCCACCAGAAGCACGGCGAAGTATGTCCTGCACAATGGGAAGAAGGTAAAGCAGGTATGGACGCATCTCCAAAAGGTGTTGCAGCGTTCCTATCTGAGCACGCAGCTGACCTAGGCAAAAAATAATAGACCTTCACCCTAGCTCAACGGGTGTGATGGTTGGATGTATATAAAGCAATAAGCTAATGCGGAAAACCGCAAACGCCAATCAGTCTAAGTAAAGTCCTATCAAAGCCCAGAGCCTCTGCTCTGGGCTTTCTTTTTCCTTCAGATAAACCGCCAAAATGAGGTAACGCTTTAGCGTAAACTTTACCTCTATTTATCATCCCCTCCATACAGATTCTGCTTACTGGCCCTGTTAATATCTTAGCCACAACACTTATTTGTAACGTTAGCAGGATAAATGAACGTGGTTACTCACCTAGAAGTCTGTATTGATAATATTGAATCTCTGCACTACGCCATTGCTGGCGGCGCCACTCGGATTGAACTTTGCTCCTCTTTGGCTTTAGGCGGACTAACACCCAGTTATGGCTTTATGCAGCAAGCGGCTAAGCTTTCTAGTGTTCCAGTTTATGCCATGATCCGCCCACGCCAAGGTGACTTCTTCTACAATGAAGAAGAGATCGAAATGATGCGTTGGGATATTGAAGCAGCTCACCAATCAGGCTTGAGCGGTGTCGTGTTCGGCGTGCTCACTCAAGACGGTGATATTCATATGCCTTACGCGGCTGCGCTGTGTGAATTTGCTCAAGCGCTTGGCTTAGGCGTGACCTTCCATCGTTCCTTTGACCAGTGTCGTGACGCTGAAAAAGCTTTGGAAGAAGTGATCAGCTTAGGTTGTGAACGTATTTTAACCTCCGGTCTTGCGCCTTCAGCACCACAAGGGAGCGATGTGCTTAGAGCTTTGGTTAAGCAAGCCCAAGGACGCATAGCAATCATGGCGGGTGCTGGCGTTAATGCGAGTAACGCACGTGCGTTAGTAGAAGACACTCAAGTTCCTGAAATCCATCTGTCAGGCAAAACCACACGCCCTAGCCAAATGACCTTTGTTGCTGAACAAAGCAAAATGGGCGCATCCGATGTCGATGATTTTTTAATCCCCATCACAAGTACACAAGCCATTACCGATGTCGTAGCAGCTCTCAAATAGACCACCGTAACCTCACGCGCATAGCTTTTGAGTGCTAACATATTGTTTATCAAGGAGTGAGGAAAGGTGAATGTCTAAATTGAAGAAAAAGGAATACGAAAAGGAGCTCAAAAACCTTCAAGTTGAGCTCGTAAAACTTCAAGAGTGGGTCAAACACAAAGGGTTAAAGGTAGTGGTTTTGTTTGAAGGACGTGATGCTGCGGGCAAAGGCGGAGTGATAAAGCGAATTACAGAAAAGCTAAACCCGCGTGTTTGTCGCGTGGTCGCTCTGCCTGCACCGACAGAAAAAGAAAAAACGCAATGGTACTTCCAACGTTACGTCGCTCATTTACCATCTGCTGGTGAAATCGTTTTATTTGACCGAAGTTGGTATAACCGAGCGGGTGTCGAAAAAGTCATGGGGTTCTGTACGCCTGATGAATACGAAGAGTTTTTACGCTCTTGTCCTGAATTCGAAAGAATGTTGCAACGCTCTGGGATTATTCTGATTAAGTATTGGTTTTCGGTTTCAGACGAAGAGCAGGAAAAACGTTTTCTAGGTCGAATTAATACGCCGATCAAACGTTGGAAATTCAGCCCAATGGATTTAGAGTCACGTCATCGCTGGGTGGAGTATTCGGAAGCAAAAGATAAGATGTTTGCCTATACAGACACGAAAAACTGCCCTTGGTGGGTCGTCCCTTCTGATGACAAAAAGAAAGCGCGCTTGAACTGTATCAGTCATTTACTAAGCCAGATTGATTACAAAGCACTTGAGTACTCACCCATCGAATTACCTGAACTCAATAAAGAAGGTTACGTCAGAGCGCCCATTGATGATCAGACCTTCGTTCCTGATAAATATTGACGTGCTTTCCTTCTCTCTAATAAATAGGCCAGCCTAAAAGCTGGTCTATTTGTTGAAGTCAGTTACTTCAGTACGTCATCAATACTTTGATCACCTAGGTGGCGTACATCTTTCCCTTTCACAAAGTAAATAATGTATTCACAGATGTTCTGGCAGCGGTCCCCTACGCGTTCAATCGCGCGTGCAGACCACATCACTTGCAGAATATTAGGGATATTTTTTGGATCTTCCATCATGTAAGTCATCAATTGACGAATCACCGCTTCATACTCGGCGTCTAGTTTGTCATCTTGTTTGTGCACCTCTGCTGCCGCTTCTACATCCATACGGGCAAACGCGTCTAAAACCTGATGCAGCATATTAATTGCCTGACGGCAGAGAGGCTCTAACGACACTTGGAATTGTCGTTCTTTTGATGATGGGCTTTCAATGGCAACGTAAGCAATGCGTGTCGCCACGTCACCGATACGTTCTAAATCAGTGATCGTTTTGATGATAGCCATAATTAAGCGCAAGTCTTTTGCCGTTGGCTGACGCTTAGCAATAATGCGTGTGCAAGCGTCATCGATCGAGACTTCCATCGCATTCACTTTATGATCGTCACGCACAACCTTACGCGCCAGTTCGATGTCTTCTTTATGCAAGGCTTGAATAGCATACGAAAGCTGCTGTTCTACCAAGCCACCCATGGTTAATACATGAGTACGAATCGATTCTAGCTCTACGTTGAATTGTCCTGAAATATGACGTCCAAAGTGCATGATGTTCCTTATTCCGTATAGAGTCGCGACTTAACCGTAGCGACCCGTAATGTAATCTTCGGTCTGTTTCTTCATTGGCGAAGTGAAGATCGAGTCCGCGTCAGAGTATTCAATTAACTTACCCATATGAATGAATGCAGTATGATCGCTCACTCTCGCCGCTTGTTGCATGTTATGGGTAACGATAACGACAGTATATTGAGTCTTCAGCTCATTGATAAGCTCTTCAATAGTTAAAGTTGAGATTGGATCCAACGCTGATGTTGGCTCGTCCAATAACAGGACTTCCGGCTCAATCGCCACCGCACGCGCAATGACCAAGCGCTGTTGCTGACCACCAGATAAACCAAATGCGTTCTCATGCAAGCGGTCTTTTACCTCATCCCACAACGCCGCCGAGCGCAAGGATCGCTCCACTGCGTCATCTAAACTGCGGCTGTTTTTTACACCTTGTAAGCGTAAGCCATAAACTACATTTTCATAAATAGACTTAGGAAATGGATTGGGTCTTTGAAACACCATCCCCACTCGGCGTCGAAGTGTCGCAACATCGACATTAGGATGATAAACATTCTTGCCATGGAGACGCACTTTGCCTGTGACTCGACACCCTTCCACTAAGTCGTTCATGCGATTGATGCAACGTAATAACGTCGACTTTCCACACCCTGAAGGACCGATAAAAGCGGTGACTCGCCCTTTGGGAATTCGCATCGAAATATCATGCAGCGCCTGAGTTTGACCATAGAACAGATTAAGGTTCTCGATTGAGATGGCTGTTTGTTCATCCGTTAAATTATGAACATCCAATGGTGGCTCATAACCTAATGTACTATCAAAATTAAACATACTTAATCTTGTCCTAACGTTCTGTATTTTTCTCGTAAATTATTGCGAATACTGATTGCTGTTAAGTTTAGCCCGACAATCACTGTCACGAGTAAGAAAGAGGTAGCATAAACTAATGGTCGCGCCGCTTCGATGTTGGAGGTTTGAAAGCCAACATCGTAAATGTGAAAACCTAAATGCATGAACTTTCTATCCAAATGCACATAAGGGAATTGTCCGTCAACCGGTAAACTGGATGCCAATTTCACGACCCCCACCAGCATCAGTGGCGCTACTTCGCCAGCTGCACGTGCAATCGCAAGGATCAAACCTGTGATAATAGCTGGCGTCGCCATAGGTAAAACCACACGCCATAGTGTTTCGAACTGAGTTGCACCAAGCGCCAGAGAACCATGTCGTACTGAGCTCGGAATACGAGTTAAACCTTCTTCAGTAGTCACAATCACAACTGGAAGCGTCAGCACGGCAAGAGTTAGTGCAGACCATAACAAACCCGGCGTACCAAAGGTTGGTGCCGGTAGCTTCTCCGCATAGAATACGTTGTCGATAGAGGCACCAATCGTATAAACGAAGAAACCTAAACCAAACACGCCATAAACAATCGATGGAACACCCGCTAGGTTTATAACCGCAATACGAATAACTCTGGTTAGAGCGTTATTCTTAGCATATTCATGTAGATAGATAGCGGCGATCACCCCGAGTGGCATCACAATGATCGACATGATGAGTACTAAGAAAACCGTACCAAATATCGCAGGGAACACGCCTCCTTCGGAGTTAGACTCTCTTGGATCTTCAGATAAAAACTTCCAAACCTGTTTTCCCCAATGCATGACTTTATCAGGCAGTGACATTTGGTTTGGATACCAGTAGTCCAAAATATCTTCGAGCGGAATCGATACTTGTGACTCCGTCATATCCTCGGCAATCAAGGCATAGTCAGAGAGCTGAAGTCGTAAACCATCAAGTTGCAAATCTAACGTCGCAAGCGCTTTTTCTATCTGCTCTTTTTTCGTCTGATTTTCCTTTAAGAAGCTTTCTGTCAGCGTGTCATTCAATTCATGCTTGCGCTTTTCTAATCGCAACTGCTCTAGCTTCCAACCAAGCTCTTTAAGCTGATCGACCACCAAAGAATCAATCTCATGGCGCAGAGTTTCTGCATCATCAAGCTTTTTATTTAGTATCGATTGAATATCACTGGTGTATATATTATCGCCATCTTGAAACGCCACCAGCTTACCAAAGAAATAACCACCGCTACTGCGCTCTATCACCGCCCACTCTTTTGGCGTCGTGGGCTCATCCAACTGCATTTGCAATACGGAGATAAAATCGGCGGGATACAACTCTCGGTTAGCGATTTTGATACTGAGTCGAGTGGCAAAATCTTCATCGTCTTCTAACTGTTGTGCTGCGCTTTCAGGCAAATAACTCTTCGGTACAAAGCTGCGCTCATACACTTGACCAATCAGAATAGTATTTTCATGTAGCACTTCGCCTTGTACAGGAGTCAGCGCTGCAACATTCCACTGATACAAGGGCGCTGGCCAAAAGTAAGTCAGGCCTTTCCAGCCGATAAGGAGTAACAACCCTAATACCGACAACAAACTGATGCTGACTGCACCGCCTGTTAGCCATATCCACGGTGCGCCAGAACGAATCCAATTTAACACGTTATTACTCGCTCTTTATTCAAACCATTATTACAACGCACGGTACTTATCTCTCAGTCTCTGACGAACCCACTCCGCAAGCGCGTTTACTGCAAACGTAAACACAAACAAAATCAATGCAGCTAGGAACAGCAGGCGATAATGCGAACTTCCAACTTCCGACTCTGGCAACTCAACGGCGATGGTCGCCGACAGGCTGCGCAATCCTTCCAAAATATTCCAATCCATTAATGGCGTATTGCCCGTTGCCATTAACACAATCATGGTTTCGCCAACAGCGCGTCCCAGGCCCATCATAATGGCAGAAAAAATACCTGGGCTTGCAGTAAGCAAGACAACATAGATTAAAGTTTGCCAAGGCGTGGCCCCTAATGCCAAAGAGCCATCCGATAAATGCTTCGGTACAGAGAAAATAGCATCTTCGGCAATGGTAAAAATCGTCGGGATAACAGCAAACCCCATCGCTAGCCCCACCACCAATGCATTGCGTTGATCGTAACCAATACCATGCTCGGTTAAGAATAAGCGCATATCGCCACCAAAGAACGTCTGCTCAATCGTAGGCGAAATCCACACTCCAAGCCCAATCAGTACCAATATGACAGGCATGAGCACTAAAGCATGCCAACCATTAGGCAGACGATTCCGCAAAGGTTGCGGTATTAATGCCCATAGCCCGCCCATAATCATGGTGCTCAAGGGCAAAACAAACAGCATAACGACGATCGTAATCAAATGATCTTCGACAATAGGCGCGAACCACAATCCCGCGAGGAAACCTATGATCACCGTCGGCAGTGCTTCCATTAGCTCAATCGACGGTTTTACTACACGACGCATGCGTGGCGACATAAAGTAAGCCGTATAAATAGCACCTAGCACTGCGAGCGGTACTGAAAACAGCATCGCAAACATCGCCGCTTTTATCGTTCCAAACGCAATAGGTACTAGGCTGAACTTAGCCTCAAAGTTATCGCTCGCCGAAGTCGATTGCCACACAAATTCAGGCTCAGGATACCCTTCGTACCACACTTCTTGCCATAATGAAGACAATGAAACTTCCGGATAGGCATTGTCCACTTCCGCAACATTTAACGCATTATTTTGCCAAGTGATTAAGTAGCGTTCATTGTTAGACATTGCTGCGATTGCGGGCGCTTGATTGTACGCACGCTTAAACAACACCAGTTTTTCACTGGTTGTATAATGGCTTTGCAACGTGCCGTTGGTGTAAAAGCTATAAAATCCTTTTCGATGAGAATCCGGCAACAAATACTTAAGCTCTGATGCCAATTTAAAATCACGAATATGCGTTAACGTGCGTTTTTCTTCTTGCAGCGTATCAAACCATTGCGACACCCGACCATCGTTGTGCGTCACCAAAAGCGAGTAAGCACCAGCCAATAAGTCTATCGTACGAACGGAATGCTTCTTATCACCTTGAGTGAGATCGACCACCTCTCGCACAGCAAATTTACGTGCGGTTTTCTTTAACACGATCAACTCAGAGCCATCGCGCAAATAAAGCGTTTCACCGTCAGGTGTCAACAACATTTGCTGAGGCGTATTAAAGCCTGAAGAGAACGTAAAATCGATCGTTGTAGGAGACGTACCCAAAGACGAAGCCACTTGCCAGCGAGCTTTCACTTCACCGCTTTGCGTCTGCCAAACAACCGTTGGTAAGGGCGTCGAAGCTGCAAATACAAACTGAGTCACAGGATCTTGAGGCGTACTTAGTGTCAGATCCATGCTGGTGTCTAGCTCAATCACTTCCGGAGGACGTGTATTTTCTCTCAATGTAGCATTAAATTCTGGCTTGAAAAGGTTCGCTTTACCCTGCCCATCAACAAATCCATACCAACCTAGCCCAGGAGCAGATTGAGAGAAAGCGACGGGTTTCTGGGCGATTTGCTGTGTATACACCGCAGGTTTCGTAGGATCGTCCATCGACAAATATTGAATCTCACCACTTTGGGTTAGAACGAACGCGAGCTGAGCGTAATCATCCACTGAAATCGCAAGTGGTGTTTCAATATGAGTGGCTCGAATGGCTTGGTTGGTTTTGATCTCCGCATCAGAAAAAAGCGGAATGATCACCATGGCGAGGTAGACAAAGATCAAAATAAGCGCCGCGAGTACGCCGACACCACCGGATGTCACTGCAAGTCGAACTAAACGATCTTTTATCAGTCGTTTCTTATCTTTTTCCTGCAATGAAAACTCGGCTTGTGCCATTTAAATCTCTACCTTTTTTGACTTAGTACTAGAATATGTCGTTAAGATGACAATTATATTACAGATCACATTAAACACCTGAAAAGAATACAACTCTTATGCAATGCGTGGTATGAAATA
>NZ_JAWOTS010000050.1:0-13159 GCF_033338975.1 Vibrio sp. Vb0349
TCTCCATCTTGGTAACACTCGAAGACAACATAACCTGAGTTTCTCTTCACACGAGGGAAGCCATACACTTCCAACTGTGTCGCTTTGTCCTGAATTTCACCAGCACACTCTTTCTCAAAGCCAGAACGGCAATAGAGCATTAGTTGTTTCACTTGGAGACCTCTTTGATATTGAACGCAGCAAAAAAGAACAGACACCAACCAATCATGAACAGTAATCCTCCCACAGGAGTAATTGGCCCAAACCACTTAATGCCCGTCAGCGCCAGCGCGTAAAGACTGCCGCTAAAACAAAAGATGCCGATAATAAAGCAAATCGCCGCAATGAAAAAATATTTTTGTGCTTTTTGTCCCAAATTGAGCAGAAGCAGAATGGCACAAAACACAATCGCCAACGTGTGAATAAATTGATACAGAACTCCGGTCTCAAATACACCGAGCAAATAAGGGGCCAGTGTCGCTTTTAGCCCATGAGCAGCAAATGCTCCAAGAGCGACCGAAATCAGCCCAGACAATCCAGAGAATGAGAGTAACCACTTACTTTTCACTGTACACCTCTTTTATAAACGCCGCTAACTGCTCTATCGCGAGTGCAATGTTACCCACTTCAGTATGACCTGAGATCTTGCGCGGTTTGAAGCTGTGGTCACCATCAGGTAAAAAGCTCACCGTTACTTGTGACGAAAGGACGAAATCATCGAATTCCTCACGCTTACCAAAGGTGTCTCGTTCCCCTTGCAGAATCAGCGTAGGTTTCTCAATGGTTGCTAAGTGCTCGCCTTTGTATTTCTCTGGCTTTCCTGGCGGGTGAAATGGAAACCCTAAACAGGCAATGCCCGCCACCAGCTCATTTTCAGCCAACAAGCTCGACATACGACCGCCCATTGACTTACCACCAATAACCACGGGAGAAGAAGTAAAGTGAGCGATCACTTCGCTGTATGCTTCGAGCAACTTTGGCGCGCGATCGGGCGGACGCTTTTTGCCATCTTCCGAACGTTTCACCATGTAAGGGAAATTAAAACGCACTACACGAATACCTTGCTCCACTAATCCTTTGGCGACAGCTGTCATGAAGTCATGCTCCATCCCCGCACCTGCGCCGTGAGCAAAAATAAACAGCGGTCCGTTTTCAGGCCCCTCAGCTATCCAGTGATTCATCCAATACTTCCTCTTGTTCTTTTCTCGCGGTTGCTAACATCCAATCTCTAAACGTTGCGATTCGGCCCATATCTGCCTGCTGTTCATGACACACCACATAGAATGCATTCTTAGATATCAACACCTCGTCGAATGGTGCAATGAGTCGTCCGGCTTCCATTTCAGGTTTGGCGAGTACGTTGTTACCGAGCGCGACCCCCTGACCGTGCGCAGCAGCCTGTAGCACCATCGTTGAGTGACTAAAAATAGGACCGTGGTTTACGTTGATGCCTTCAATGTTGTAATGACGAGCAAACTGCTTCCAGTCTTTACGCGAAGTATCGTGTAACAAAGTATGTAATTTGAGGTCACTTAAAGATTCTAATGGTTTGTTACCCAAAAGTAATGAAGGTGAACAAAGTGGGATCAAAAACTCTTGGTACAATTTATCTGCTCGCAAACCTGGCCAGTTCCCACGGCCATAGTAGATCGCCACATCAACATCATCAGTCAGTGAGCCTTCATCCATATCTACGGCTTTAATACGTACATCGATATCGGGCTCTTGAGCATTAAAATCGGCCAAACGAGGTACAAGCCATTGGATAGCAAAACTCGGCGGTAGGCTAATCGTCAATGCCCCTTTTTCGCTACGTTCCAACACCTTATCTGTCGCTTCCGCAATCGAGGTGAAAATATCTTTGATATCGAGAAAGTAACTTTGGCCTTCTTCTGTTAACAACAAAGAACGATTACGTCGACGGAAGAGCTTCAATGATAAGAACTCTTCAAGCGCTTTAATCTGGTGACTGACCGCGGCTTGAGTAACAAATAACTCTTCTGCTGCTCGTGTAAAACTGAGATGACGAGCAGCCGCTTCGAAGACTCGAAGCGAATTTAATGGAGGCAATCTGCGAGACATATGGGACCTCTAATAGGATTAGTTTTTTTAATCTGAAACATTATAAAATGTCCGTTGTCGAACAGCCAGATAAATTCTATATTTCACCCCGCAACACGGGCCTGAACGGCTTGATTTCTTTGGAAATCAATTGGCTTCGTTGTTGCGATGTTGTGTTTGCAAACTCGTATTTCGAGTTAGGTAGATTTCTACCATAATGTTTTGTCCACACTCCCTGTGACAAAACATATACTTCCTGTATTTATTTTTGACCTGTCTGTCAAATTTGTTACACCGCCTAAATTAGGCGGTGTTTTTTTATCTATCAAAAATCTCATCCGCATATCTGGCAGCAATATCACTTTATTACTCTTCTTTCGGATTAATTATCGTTATATCAACACAAAGTGTATGGCTTTGCGATAAGCCTCAACATTATGCTAAGTAATGGTTGTCTGTAACGCGATCAAAAACAAAAAAGGCGCAAATTGATGTCTCAATTTGCGCCTTTTAACGTATTTTATCAGTCAGCTATGGACGGTAAACTTTTACGTTGCTGAAGCCTTGCTCTTGCAAGTAAAGCGCTTGCAGACGGCTCATCACACCGCGGTCACAGTAAAGTAAGTATGTCTTAGACTGGTCTAAGTCACCAAACTGTGTACCCAGCTTGTAGAAAGGGATATGTTTCACATCCACACCTTCGATTTCAAGTGGGTTATCGTCTTCCTCTTCAGGACTACGAATATCTAGCACAACCGCGTGCTCTTCTACCGCTTGAACTTGCTCTACTTCTGGTGCGGCTTGCTCAGACTCTTTCGCGATATCACGAATGTCCATCATGCGAGCTTCTTGAACCACTTGCTCAAGGATACTAAAGTCGAATTTCTCTTCTTCAGCTTCTAGCTTGCCTTTCACCGCTTTCACGGTTGGCTTCTTAGAGATAACACCACAGTATTCTGGCATTGTCTTTGCGAAATCTTCTGTGCCGATTTCACGTGCTAGATTGATGATGTCTTCTTTATCCCAGTTGATAAGTGGACGCAGAATCAGCGTGTCAGTTACGTTGTCGATATGGCGTAGATTGGTTAGCGTTTGGCTCGATACTTGACCTAGCGCTTCACCTGTTACCAATGCTTCGATCTTCATCTTCTGAGCGATCATGCCTGCTGCACGCATAAACATACGCTTCAAGATCACGCCCATTTGGCCGTCATCGACTTTCTCTAGGATTTCCGCAACCACAGGTTCGAAATCAACTGAGATAAAACGTACTTTTGCTGAAGAACCGTATTTGTTCCATAGGTAGTGAGAAACCTGCTTAACGCCGATTTCGTGTGCTGGACCACCTAAGTTAAAGAAGCAGTAATGTACTTTTGAACCACGCTTGATATGAAGATAGCTTGAAACACCAGAGTCGAAACCACCCGAGATCAGGCTTAACACGTCTTCTTGCGTACCCAGAGGGAAACCACCTAGGCCTTTATGACGAGACAATACTTGGTTTAGCTTGTCGTTCGAGACTTCTACCTTGATCGTCACGTCTGGGTTTCGTAGCTTAACACTAGCGCTTTCAATCGCTTGATTTAAACCACCGCCTACATAACGCTCTAGTTCAATGGAGGTAAAGTCATGCTTGCCACGACGCTTCGCACGTACAACAAAGGTTTTATTTTCGAGTGCAGCACGGTTGAGTTCTAGCACTTGCTCGAAGATATCGTGCAAGTCTTTAAATTCAGTTTGCTTCACTTCCAGTACGTGGTGAATGCCTGGTGTATGAGTCAAAACCTCAAGAACTTCAGCGTGGAATTCGTTACTCTCAGAGGTCACTTCAATGTGATCACGACGGTTAAATACCGCGACAGACTCCGTGCGGCTCTTAATGATGTTACGAATGTTGCACTCTAAAATCTTTGTGAAGCGCTTACGCACAGATTCACTTTTTACAAAAATTTCTGGATGGGGCTTTACAATAAATTTCATAGTCTAATTCGCAGGTTAGTTTCGCAATCAACAAAGAGTGACACTCAACTTCAATACTTCATACGCAGTAAAACCGCGTTTCAGTCACAAAAAGTAGTCTGAGCTCACTTTTAAGGCGCAAGATTATACACCCAAGCGGATTGGAAAAACAAAAAAAGCGAGCAATCTGCTCGCTTTCTTGTCTCTTTACTGACTTAAAACTAAAGCCTAGTTATTGAATTACCGGCACTTCTTCACTGTAGAGAGGCTCGCCTTGCATAATGCTGATTTCAACCCGTCGGTTAAGTGCGCGATTGTCATCAGAATCATTCGGTAACAAGGGCTCCGTATCCGCCATGCCTCGTACTCTTAAACGTTGATGAGAGAAGCCTCTCACTTTCTCCATCTCTTGCGCGACTGATACTGCGCGCTGAGAAGAGAGATCCCAGTTAGAACGATAAAGTTCCGAATCTAGCGGTCGATTGTCTGTATGGCCAGATACTCGAACAATGCCTGGCACATCTTTTACTAGCTCTGCAATCTGACGAACTAAAGGGCGAAACTTAGGCTGCAAGAAGGCCGAACCTTCTGGGAATGCACCTTTTTCACGCATACGTATAACAATCTGCTGACCGAGGTTTTCAACTTCAATGGCGCCTTGTTCAATCTCTCGCTCTAAGGCTTTCTTGATGCTTTCCATCAAGGTTTCCATCTCTTGCGACATCTCTTTAGATTGCTGTTGCTGCATGTCCGCTTCGGCAGATTCATTGTTTTGAGTTGACGTTTCTGGCGATTGCCCACCCGTTAACTTGCCTTCATCACGTTTTGTGCCACCAGCTCGATCAGACTCCCCTTCATGAAATTCGAGCGTCTGCTGAGTGATGTCCATGGTTTGCTGCATGATGACATCAATCGGAGTTGGTTCCGGCCGACCCGGTCGAAACTCTTGGGCAATAATGCTAGTACCTTTGGGAATGTCTTTCACTTCAAGCTGATTTTGCACACCGAAGGCAAATTTCATTGATCCTGCAATTTGTTTGAACTTCAGTACATCCATCTCAGAAAACGAGAGTAGAAGAACAAAGAAACACATCAGTAGCGACATTAAGTCCGCGAATGTCCCCATCCATAACGGGAGACCGGGTGGCGGACAATCGCATTTGTTATCTTCATCATCCATCACGACTCTCCAAGTTACTCGTCAATCTCAAGGGCACGTTTACCTTCATTGAGGTAGTTCTTCAAGTAACTATCGATCACTCGCGGGTTTTGGCCATCTTGAATCGCTAATACGCCATCCATGATCAAACGGCGATTTAGCGTTTCTTGGTCACGGCGAAGAGAAAGCTTATCCGCAATAGGGAAAAACACCATATTGGACAGGATCGCGCCATACAATGTGGTCAAGAGTGCAACGGCCATTGCTGGTCCAATCGCTTTAGGGTCATCCATGTTTGAAAGCATCGCAACAAGACCAACCAAGGTGCCAATCATTCCCATCGCAGGAGCAACGTCGCCAAAGGCGCGAAATACGCCAGTACCTTGCGTATGTCGTTCATCCGTAAGCGCGATGTCTTTTTTGAGTGCCGCTCTCACAACGTCGGCATCATGGCCATCAACCAGTAGATCAATGCCTTTCTGCATGAATGTGTTGTTTATTTCCATCTCTTCAAGAGCAAGAAAACCACCTTTACGCGCCGCATCGGCCATTTCCACAATTTTTGCGATCAGGTCTTCGGGTTCATCCGCTTTAAACATGAAGGCTTTGCCAGCAATCTTTGTCGCACCAAAAAACTGTCCCATTGTGAACTTCATCAACACGACGAATATTGAGCCACCAACGACAATAAGGATCGACGTGACATCGACAAACATGCCGATGCTGCCACCAAGCACCATCGCCATAATGACGAATGCAAAACCACCAATCAAACCTAATAGGGTTGCTAAATCCACAAAGCACTCCTCACGCTATACTCAAATACTGCCATTGGGCGGATTATTACCTGTATCGACAACTCGCGCAGAATTTTTAGAAAAATCTTAGCTAATGGATCACAAATTACACTTAACAACCTCAACCAAAATATGGGGTTTCACCGCTTAGACTCGTTGAACGCTAATTTTGTGACAATTATATAAGGTTAAATTTGACCAAGTTACTAGGCTAAGGTAACTTTCGTGCATCTTACCCGAGGCTTGATTAAGGCAGAAAAAAGATGGCGGTCAAGAAACCAGAAAACATGACCTTTGAAGCAACCATTGAAGAGCTTGATAGCTTGGTTGATCAATTAGAAAATGGCGATCTTGCTCTAGATGATGCCCTGCGTAAGTTTGAACGAGGCATTGCCTTAGCTCGTGCAGGCCAAACTAAATTAAGCGACGCCGAACAGCGCGTGAGCATTCTTCTTAGTGAAGATGATGAAGCACCACTGAGTGACTTCAAACCAGATTCAGAATAACAATCAGTAGTGAGCAATGTGATGCAACAGACATTGACGTCTTTTCAACAAAGAAACAATCAGCAATTGAATTTGTGGCTCGATCAGCTTCCATATCAAGAGCAGCCATTGATTCAAGCAATGAAATACGGCCTTTTGCTAGGTGGAAAACGCGTTCGCCCTTTTCTTGTTTACATCACAGGTCAAATGCTCGGCTGTAAACCTGAAGACTTAGACACCCCCGCCGCTGCTATCGAATGTATACATGCCTACTCACTCATTCATGATGATCTGCCAGCCATGGACGATGATGAACTGCGTCGAGGTCAACCAACTTGTCATATTAAGTTTGATGAAGCAACCGCAATACTGACAGGTGACGCACTACAAACTCTTGCCTTCACTATTATTGCTGATGGTCAATTAAGCCCGGCGGCTGAAGCTCAACGCATCAACATGATCAAAGCCTTAGCGCATTCCTCTGGTGCCAGCGGCATGTGTGTAGGGCAAGCCTTAGATTTAGGCGCGGAAAATCGCCAAGTTTCTCTTGAAGAAATGGAAGAGATACACCGTAAAAAAACCGGAGCTCTGATTGATTGTGCGGTAAAATTAGGTGCATTAGCTGCTGGTGAGAAAGGTATCGAGGTTCTACCTCACTTGGAGCGCTACTCAAAAGCAATTGGTTTGGCGTTTCAGGTTCAAGACGATATTCTTGATATCATCAGTGACACAGAAACACTGGGTAAGCCTCAAGGTTCCGACCAAGGTCTGAATAAGAGCACTTATCCTTCCCTGCTGGGTTTAGAGGGAGCCATAGAGAAAGCTCACACTCTGTTACAGGAAGCACTTCAAGCATTGGAAGCTATCCCATACAATACTCAGTTACTCGAAGAGTTCGCCCGATATGTCATCGAGCGCAAAAATTAACACTATAAGCGCGCATTTATATGACTCTTGATATTTCAAAGTACCCAACACTGGCGTTAGCAAATACACCGGAAGAATTACGTCTTCTTCCGAAAGAAACATTACCAAATCTGTGTGATGAACTGCGAACGTATCTGCTAAATTCAGTGAGCCAATCTAGCGGACACTTAGCGTCTGGCTTAGGCACCGTGGAGCTAACTGTCGCTCTGCATTATGTTTACAACACCCCTATCGACAAATTGATCTGGGATGTTGGTCATCAGGCTTACCCGCATAAAATCCTCACCGGACGTCGCGATAAAATGCCAACAATTCGCCAAAAGGATGGTCTACACCCTTTCCCTTGGCGTGAAGAAAGTGAATATGACACCTTATCTGTCGGCCACTCTTCGACATCGATTAGTGCAGGTCTTGGCATGGCCATCAGCGCACAAAAAGAAGGTAAAGGTCGCAAAATCGTCAGTGTGATTGGTGATGGCGCAATTACAGCAGGCATGGCATTCGAAGCCATGAACCACGCTGGCGACGTTCATCCTGATATGTTGGTGATTTTGAACGACAACGAAATGTCGATTTCAGAAAACGTCGGCGCCCTGAATAACCACCTTGCGAAAGTACTTTCTGGCAGCTTGTACACTTCTATCCGTGAAGGCGGCAAGAAAGTGCTGTCTGGTGTCCCACCTATTAAAGAGTTGGTTCGCCGTACGGAAGAGCACCTAAAAGGCATGGTAGTGCCTGGTACTCTGTTCGAAGAGTTCGGCTTTAATTACATTGGCCCGATTGATGGACACGACGTCAATGAACTCGTCAAAACGCTGAAAAATATGCGTGAGCTCAAAGGTCCTCAGTTCCTACACATCATGACCAAGAAAGGCAAAGGTTATGAGCCTGCCGAGAAAGATCCTATCGGCTACCATGCAGTGCCGAAGTTCGCACCGGCAAACAATAGCTTACCGAAGAGCAGTGGCGGTAAGCCAACTTACTCAAAGATCTTCGGTGACTTTTTATGTGACATGGCGGCCCAAGATCCTAAGCTAATGGCAATTACGCCAGCAATGCGCGAAGGATCAGGTATGGTGCGTTTCTCAAAAGAGTACCCAGACCAATACTTTGATGTGGCGATTGCTGAGCAGCACGCAGTGACACTGGCAACAGGCATGGCAATTGCGGGCGATCATCCAATCGTTGCTATCTATTCGACTTTCTTGCAACGTGGTTATGACCAATTGATCCACGACATCGCGATCATGGACTTACCAGTGATGTTTGCGATCGACCGCGCAGGTCTCGTTGGCGCAGATGGTCAAACTCACCAAGGTGCGTTCGATTTGAGCTTTATGCGCTGTATTCCGAACATGGTGATCATGGCGCCAAGCGACGAAAACGAGTGCCGACAAATGCTTTACACTGGCCATAAGCATTCTGGCCCGAGTGCGGTTCGATACCCTCGTGGTAGCGGCATGGGCGTAGAAATCGAAACTGAGTTTACGGCGTTAGAAATCGGTAAAGGGCGCATGGTTCGCCAAGGTGAAAAAGTTGCTATTCTGAACTTTGGTACTTTCTTGGGCAACGCGCTAGAAGCGGCAGAATACCTTAACGCCACTGTTGCTGATATGCGCTTTGTGAAGCCGCTCGATGAGGCATTGATTCGTCAACTAGCCGCAGATCATGACGTGCTCGTGACGTTAGAAGAAAATGTTATCGCGGGTGGTGCTGGCGCTGGTGTCGTTGAGTTCATGATGAAAGATAAAATCATTAAACCTGTGTTGAACCTAGGTTTACCAGATGAGTTTATTCATCAGGGAACACAAGATGAACTGCATGAAGAGCTTGGTCTCGATGCAAAAGGAATTGAAAAATCCATCTTGGATTATTTAGCAAAATAGAATGTAAAAAGGGATGTTCATAGCATCCCTTTTTTACGTTCAGTGTTTAGTTCATCCAGCCCGCATATTTTGCGACTAGAAACAGGGCAACACCAGCCATAACTCCCGCCACGATATCATCAACCATAATACCCAGCCCACCGTGAACTCGCTTATCTAGCCACCCAATTGGCCAAGGTTTTACCATATCGAAAAAACGAAATAAGATGAAGCCAGTGATCAACCACTTCCATTCAGTGAGTGGAATATTCAGTGCAGGTACAATGCTCATCGTAATCCAAAAGCCTGCAAACTCATCCCATACGATTGAACCATGATCATGCACCTTCATGTCTGCAGACGTCACTTGGCATATTTGAATGCCGATCACACACGAAATCAGAACAACAATGACATACGCCGTAAATGGTAATTGTGCCAACAACAAAAAGAAAGGCACGGCCGCCAGTGTGCCCATTGTTCCAGGGATAAACGGGGATAATCCACTGCCAAAACCCGTCGCCAATAGATGCCACGGGTTCTTTAATGAAATCAGAGAAAGAGGGTTGGTCATATCCTTAAACCTATACTGCTAGTTTGGTTTCAATCGTCATGCCTGTGAGTTGCTCAATAGTAACAGGCTCTTGGCTAGAGCTTAGCTCAGATCATTTAAAGTGGTCGAAGCCACTTAAGTCCCAATCAAGTGGTTGATTGTTATCATGCAGCTCGAAGGTTCCATTTGGTCGGATTTGACCAATACATGTGACCTTACAGCCAGTATGAGATAAAGCGCTTTGTAACGAGCCTCGATTTTGCTCCGGCACGGTAAAACACAACTCGTATTCTTCGCCACTTGCTAAAGCATACTGCTGCGCGCTGATCTTATCATCTAAAAACTGGACTAATTCTGAAGAGATCGGTAGCTGAGAGACATCAATACTCACCCCAACCTGAGATCGCTGTAAAATGTGCTTAATATCAGAGATTAAACCATCTGAAATATCTATCGCCGACGAGGCTAAGCCAACAAGAGCTTGTCCAGCAAGCACACGCGGAGAACTAAGGTAATGAGCTCGCTCTAGTGCTTCCGCGCCGGCTCTGCTGCGCAGAGAGTCATCTAGAATCACATCCAAGCCAGCTTTTGCATCGCCAAGATTTCCCGTTACATATACCCAATCCCCAGGCTTGGCTCCGGATCGCGTGAGCGCTTTGTCTTCAGGTACAAAACCTTGCACCGTGAGTGTCAGACACAATGGCCCTTTGGTGGTATCACCGCCTATTAACTGAATACCATAGTAATCAGCCAGTTCGAAAAATGCATCACAGAAAGGAGCAAGCCATTCTTCATCTGGCTCAGGCATCGTTAATGCAAAGCTCACCCACGCAGGCGTTGCGCCCATCGCCGCCAAATCACTGATGTTAGAAGCCAATGCTTTGTGTGCGACCCATGCTGGGTTCGCGTCGGCTAAGAAATGCGTTCCAGCTACCAATGTATCCGTGCTAATCGCAATCTGAACATTAGCTGGCGCTTTGACCAAAGCACAATCATCACCAGCGGCTAGATGGACATCTTTACGTTGGCTCTGACGACCGACGAAGTACTTGTCTATCAGATTAAATTCACCAGACATAATTCACTTACTTTTTGATGTAAAAGCTTTTGATACAAAAAAGGTCAGCATGTGCTGACCTTTTCATTGAAGAAATCGTTATTTCTTACGAATGTGAGGTGCTGCTTTATCAAGTACACCATTCACAAACTTGTGGCTATCTTCTGCTGCGAAAACTTTTGCAAGTTCAATCGCTTCATTGATAACAACTTTGTAAGGAACATCTTCGCGACGAGTCATCTCGTACATAGCAAGGCGAAGAAGAGCAAGTTCCATCATATCTAAATCCTGCATAGGACGAGAGATGTATGGACGAATTTTGCTATCTAGCTCAGCGTGGCTAAGTACAACACCGCTTAATAGTTCACGGAAGTAAGCTACGTCTGTCTCTGGAGCAGCAAGCGCTGGCTCAGATGCATGAAGTTCTTCTTCATCGTATTTGTCGCCAGACAAAAACTGTTCTTCAATCTTGGCAACATTCTCTTTAGTAATTTGCCATGAGTAGATCGCCTGTAGAGCGAATTGACGTGCGTTACGACGTGCGGCTGGTTTCACACTGGCCCCCATTAGGAATCAATTTCAGATAGTACATTAATCATTTCAAGTGCGCTTAGTGCAGCCTCTGCACCTTTATTACCAGCCTTGGTTCCTGCGCGTTCAATCGCTTGATCGATCGTATCAACAGTCAAAACACCAAATGCTACCGGAATGCTGAATTCCATAGACACTTGTGCTAGACCTTTGTTCATTTCACTACAAACATAGTCAAAGTGAGGCGTTCCACCGCGAATAACAGACCCTAGAGAAACAATAGCGTCGAATTTGCCAGTTTTAGCAACACGCTGAGCTACTAGAGGTAGTTCTACGGCACCTGGACAACGCACAACCGTGATGTTGTCTTCGCTTACTTGTCCGTGACGCTTTAGTGTATCGATCGCACCAGAAAGTAGGCTTTCGTTAATAAAACTGTTGAAACGAGAAATAACGATAGCAATTTTTGCATTTGGCGCTGGGAAGCCACCCTCGATCACTTTCATAAGCTTTCCTTTAACTCTATTTATAAGTGAAATATGTTCATCAAGTGAGAATCGCCGGATTCTAGCACAAATTTGTGAGCAATATCTAATGGAAATTGGAGGCAAATCACCGGTTCCTAGCCATTGACGAGTTAAGCACGTCAAAGACTAGGAACTTATTGTTCGGTTGTTACTCGCAGACGTACTCAACAACGTTCAGACCAAAACCACCTAACGCGTGGTACTTTTTGTTGGTCGATGACAGAAGACGCATATCATGTACACCGAGATCCGCAAGAATCTGTGAACCAACGCCAACACGGCGAGACGTGCCTTGTTTTTTAGCAAGCGTTGGGGCTTCACCTTTGTCTTGCGCTTCGAACATCTTCACGCGATGAATAAGTAGATCGGTCGATTCTTCATGGCCAAGAACAACCAGCACACCGCCTTCTTCACCAATGCGTTTCATTGCCTTATCTAGTGTCCAGCTGCGCTCTGCATTACGATCGCTACGTAGTAAGTCGGTAAAAACGTCTTGAAGATGAACGCGAACCAGTGGCGCTTTTTCTTTCAAATCGCCCTTGCACATTGCGTAGTGCACTTGGTTATCAATGGTGTCTTTGTAAGTGACTAACGTGAACTCGCCAAACTCTGTCGGTAGCTTGCACTCTGCCACACGTTCAATCGTTGTCTCAGTGTTATTGCGGTACTCAATTAGGTCGGCAATAGTGCCCAATTTAATACCGTGCTTCTCTGCAAAGATCTCTAGATCTGGGCGACGAGCCATGGTGCCGTCGTCATTTAAGATCTCAACAATCACCGATGCTGGCTCTAAACCAGCAAGACGAGCCAAATCACAGCCAGCTTCAGTGTGACCTGCGCGAGTCAGTACACCGCCGTCTTGAGCTGCGAGAGGGAAGATGTGACCAGGCTGCACCAAATCCGCAGCTTTAGCGTTTGGCGCGACTGCTGCTTGAACGGTACGTGCGCGATCTGCGGCTGAAATACCAGTCGTTACCCCTTCTGCTGCCTCAATCGAAACAGTAAAGTTGGTGGTGTATTGCGCATTATTGTCTTGCACCATTGGTGGCAGACCTAGACTTTCGCAACGATCTTTGGTCATGGTTAAACAAATCAGGCCACGGCCATAGGTTGCCATAAAGTTGATGGCTTCCGGCGTAATATGCTCGGCAGCCATGATCAAGTCACCTTCATTCTCGCGGTCTTCATCATCCATTAGGATGACCATTTTGCCTGCGCGAATATCATCAATAATTTCTTGTGGCGTACTGATTGGCATA
>NZ_JAWOTS010000051.1:0-8330 GCF_033338975.1 Vibrio sp. Vb0349
CAACAAGATTACTTCTTCTTAGCGGTTTTCTTTTTCGCTACTTTTTTCTTGTCGTCTTTTTTCTTTTTCTTCTTAAACACAGGCTTTTTGTGTTTAGGACGCATCTCTTTCACGAAACGCTCTTTGATGTCTTCTTTCACATAACGTGCAACGCGATCCATCATTGGTTGGTCGTGTGCTTCTACGATTGAGATAGCGTTACCTTTCTTACCTGCGCGAGCCGTACGGCCGATACGGTGAAGGTAAACATCAGCCGTGCGCGGCATGTCGTAGTTGATAACGTGTGATACATCCGGAAGATCGATACCACGCGCAGCAACGTCCGTCGCGAGCAGCACGTTCACAGTTCCATCGCGGAAGCGAGAAATCGCATTGTTACGACGATCTTGCGGCATTTCACCTTGAATCCAAGAACATGGAATCTGTGCACTTTCAAGCTGCGCTCGTAGCTCAGCCAAACGCTCACGAGTCTTTAAAAAGACGATAGTGCGCTCAGCTTGCTGAGTAATAATGTGTTTTAGTAATTCCAGTTTGTGTTCAGCATCATCAGCTCGGTGGTACCACTGAGCAATTTTCTTACGCTCACGCAGCGGCGATTTTGCATCAATCTCTGCTGGGTCATTCAACAGATCAGCGGTAAAGCCTTCTACGCCTTTCCCTTCTAACGTTGCTGAGAACAGAAGGGTTTGCTTACGCCAGCGACATTCGTTAGATAGGCGATCGACAGTAGGAGCAAAACCCATATCTAGCATACGGTCTGCTTCATCAAGGATTAACCATTCGATTGCACGACAATCAAAACGTTCTGCATCAATGTATTCTTTTAAACGGCCAGGTGTCGCAACCACAATGTCTTGTGTTGTTGCAAGGATGTCGGCGTGCTCTTGGTACTGAACACCACCAGTGATGGTGAAAATGTTGAGTTTGGTATTTTTTGCCAAAGCACGTGCTTGATCGGCAATTTGCATCGCCAGTTCGCGAGTAGGCGTTAGGATCAAAATACGCGCAGGCCCAGGCTTACGACGAGGGAAGTCTTGCAAGTATTGCAATGCTGGCAGGACGAAGGCGGCCGTTTTACCAGTTCCTGTTGGCGCTGACGCTAGAATGTCACGACCGTCCAACGCTTGTGGAATCGCTTCTGCCTGAATTTTTGTTGGGCGTTCGTAACCCATCTCTTCAATGGCTTCAAGTAGGTTTTGGTCTAGATCAAGTTCAGCAAAGGTTCTGATCACAATGAGTTCTCCACAAGCAAAGCTTGGTTAATGGTTCGCCACAACAGCATAGAATACAAAAAGGTCGCACATTATAAAGTGATTGGTGATAAGGATCACATGTTATTTCACATCTTAAGATAAAACTCGCGAGTTAACTGTATGAAATCATCACTATAGCCGTCATTTGAACGGATAATTAAATGTGACGTCTGCAAATCGCAAGGTCGTTTTGACAGTTCAAATAACAGTCGGTGTACTGGTTTCTTTTCTGATGGTTGCACACGACAGATCCGCGATAGATACCAACCTTGGTTTAATGCTAGCTCAATGAACTGCTCGCCTTCGGTGATTGGCAACACAAAACTAGCTCTCCCTTCGTCATCAAGCAAATGATAGCAACGCTGTAGCAATGCGTTATGGCCTAGCGTATCAGTGTGCCTCGCGGTTGCACGTTGACTGTGTTTCGATTGCTCGCCGCTGTTGAAGTAGGGCGGGTTACAAATGATGCGTTGGAATGGATGTGTCGGCGTAAAGTGCAGTATGTCGGTGTGATGCACACTTACACGATCTGACCAAGGAGACTGGGCCATATTTTTTTGCGCGGCAGCAACGGCTGTTAATTCGATATCGACCGCGGTTATTTGAGCTTCTGTAAAGCGTTGAGCACACATCAGGGCAAGCAGGCCAGTGCCAGTGCCAATATCGAGAATTTTAGCGTCGTTAGGGCTTTGAATCCAAGCACCAAGTATTACCCCATCTGTGCTGACTGGCATACCACTCTCGCCGCCCTCAATATAAAATTGCTTAAAATTGAAGCCTTTAGTTTTCAGTGTTTTGTTCTTCATGATTGTTTTATATTTGCTCAATAATTAAGTGGATTGCTCTATTGTTTATTAATTGTATAGATTGTTGTTTTGTTGGTTATTAAATTGTATTGTTAATTGATCGAGATAAAGAACTGGTCTGTTATTTGGATCTGGTTATATCCACTGCTTTTAAGTTTGAAAACTAAATTAATATGGTGTTTTTTTCTTAAAGGTTGCCAAATGATGAGTCTTTCGTCATTATGCGGCGAAAATTTTATAGATTGAACCACGTGTACTTATTGACTTTAGGTATACAAAAAGTGGTCTAAGCATACACAACATTCATTAATTAAAAGACAAGGGTTATCTGTGAAGCAGACGTTAAAACTAACAGATATTATCGCAGTAGGCTTTATGCTATTTGCGTTCTTTTTAGGTGCGGGCAATATTATCTTTCCACCTCTAGCGGGTCAGTTAGCGGGTGAAAACTTAATGCCAGCTATGTTTGGTTTCTTGCTAACAGCGGTAGGTCTACCTCTTATTACTATCGTTGCTATTGCTGTTGCTGGTGGTTCTTGGGATCACTTGACGCAAGATCTTCCGAAAAAAGCGGCAGTTCTTATGGCTGCACTGATTTTCATCATCATTGGTCCTGCGTTTGCAGCGCCTCGTACTGGCCTAGTGGCTTACGAGATGGCGGTGAAACCTTTCTTCCTTGAGGCGTCACAAACGCATCTGACAGCGTTCTCAGTGATCTTCTTTATCGCAGCGATGATGTTCTCATGGTTCCAAGGCCGTTTGATCGATCTTATCGGTAAAGTACTGACACCAGCATTGTTTGTTGGTTTGATCATTCTTGCTGTCGCTGTCTTCCTTGATCCTCAGGGCGATATGATTGGCGCGCACGGTGAATACCTAACGCAGCCTCTGACCAAAGGCTTCTTAGAAGGCTACAACACAATGGATACGTTCGCGTCATTGATGTTTGGTATGCTGATGGTTGATGCACTGCGCGGCAAAGGCATTACTGAGCGCTCTGCAACTACTAAATATCTGATCTATGCAGGTTGTATTGCTGCTGCTGGTCTTGCGTTTGTTTACATCTCACTATTTTACTTAGGTGCGACGAGTGCAACGGTTGCTGCTGGTGCTGATAATGGTGGCCTAGTGCTTAGCCAATACGTTCAAGCGTTGTTTGGTCCATACGGTCAAATCGTTCTGTCTGTCATCGTATTGCTAGCGTGTCTGACAACCGCGATTGGCTTGATTTCTGCGTGTTCAGATTTCTTCAGCTCGAAAACACCACTGTCATACAAGCAATGGGTACTGATTAATGGTTCTGTTTGTGCATTGGTTGCAAACGTTGGTCTTGCGCAGCTGATTTCTCTGTCAGTGCCAGTATTGTTTGCGCTGTACCCTGTGGCGATTGCGTTGGTTGCACTAACATTTGTGCGCAGCAAACTGCCGAATCCACGCTTTGCTTACCGTGCAGTACTGCTTGTATCTCTGCTGTTTGCGTTGGTTGATGCGGCAAAAGTATCGGGTATTGATGTTTCTGCGTTTAACATGTTGCCACTATTCGAAGTCGGCATGGGTTGGGTGCTTCCAACATTTGCGGCTATCGTGTGCATGTTCTTCATCGCGAAACCTCGCCCAGAGCTAGCACAAGAAACCGCGTAATCACTTCGCGTTATCAAGATAATAAAAAGCCCGATGAATTACTTCATCGGGCTTTTTACTTTTTAATGATGACGTGTTTGCGCTATTAAAGCGTGTCGTGGAATTCCACAAGAACTTGTTCACACCATTTTTCGATGCGTTCATCACTCAGTTCGTACTGTGAGTCTTCATCTAACGCAAGTCCAACAAACTTGCTGCCATCTTCGATCAATGCTTTCGATGCTTCAAATTCGTAGCCTTCATTTGGCCAGTAACCGATAAAGGTTGCACCTGTGGCTTGCAATTCATCGTGAAGTAAGCCCATCGCATCTAAATACCACTCTCCGTAACCTTCTTGGTCACCCAGACCAAACAGCGCTACAACTTTGCCTTTCAGTGGCGTGGTCGCGATGTCTTGCCAAATCGCGTTCCAATCTTCTTGAATTTCACCAAAATCCCAAGTTGAGATGCCAAGGAGTAATAAGTCGTAGTCCGCCATTAGTGATAACGGTGTCTCTTTCACATTGTGAATGTCGACAAGGTCTTCACCAATAAGGGTACGAATTTTCTCTGCTGCCATTTCGGTGTAGCAGGTCGTTGAGCCGTAAAAGAGTCCGATTTTCATTATATTCGTCGTTATTTGTGTTGCTGTTGTGGAAGATTCTAACCATAAATTGAGGAAGATTGCAGCGAATATCCTATGTGGGATGATTTTTTATGGTATTGGATTGGCAGGTGCTTTAATCTAAATACTGTAAATATAAACAGATAAGGAAGCATTCATGACGGCACAACAGCCTGTCAATCAACAAGATTTTTCGCTTGTTGAGCAATTCTTAGATGCGATGTGGATGGAGCGTGGCCTATCAGAGAACACGTTGACTTCCTACCGAAACGATTTAATGAAGCTGCTCGTGTGGATGGAAAAACATCGATACCGTCTTGATTTTATCAGTTTGTCTGGCTTGCAAGAATATCAAAGCCACCTTGTAGACTTAGATTACAAACAGACGTCCCGTGCGCGTATGTTGTCGGCTATTCGTCGTTTATTTCAATACCTGCATCGTGAGAAGGTGCGTGCTGATGACCCGAGTGCGCTCTTGGTTAGCCCTAAACTGCCACAACGTTTACCCAAAGATATTAGTGAAGAGCAAGTGGACGCGTTGCTCGAAGCGCCAGACCCGAATGACCCTATAGAATTGCGCGATAAAGCGATGCTAGAGCTACTCTACGCGACAGGGTTGCGTGTGACAGAGCTCGTCAGTTTGACCATGGAAAATGTTAGCTTGCGCCAAGGGGTGGTGCGCGTGACTGGTAAAGGTGGTAAAGAACGCCTGGTTCCTATGGGGGAAAACGCGGTCGATTGGATCGAGACGTTCATTCAACAAGGGCGCCCTGCGTTACTTGGTGATACATCATCTGATATTGTTTTTCCTAGTAAACGCGCAAGACAAATGACTCGTCAGACGTTTTGGCACCGTATTAAGTACTATGCTTTGATAGCAGGGATTGATACTGATCAGCTGTCGCCGCACGTACTGCGGCATGCCTTTGCCACGCATTTATTGAACTATGGCGCAGATCTCAGGGTCGTACAGATGCTTTTAGGACATAGTGACTTATCGACCACGCAAATTTATACTCACGTGGCGACTGAACGATTGAAGCAGATCCACAGTCAACACCACCCAAGAGCGTAACAATGGTTAGATTCATCCATGTCTTCTTGGAAAAACGATTTTACATTAAGGTGAATTTCATGAGCGTATTACGCCGACTAACTCTGCTGACTTTACCATTTTTTGTTACCGCTTGTGGTGCAGAAGAAAGTCAGGCTCAAACGGAGACTCCTGCGCAACAAGTAGCGCCAGCTGCACAAAGCGGCTTTGATGAAGCAGCATTAAAAACTAAGTTCTCAAAGCTTGGTTTATCTATCGTTGATATTCAACCATCAGACGTCGCTGGCTTATTGGAAATTCAAACCAATGGCGGGATCCTGTTTGCTTCAAATGATGGTAGCCACTTTATCGCCGGTACGCTTTATGCCATTAATGATGATGGCAGTTACAAAGATGTCATAGCAGAGCGTCAAGCGCCGCTTAACGCCGAGAAAATTGCGCAGTTCTCCGATAGCATGATCGAATACAAAGCCGACGATGAAAAGTACGTTGTGACCGTATTCACTGATATCACCTGTGGTTACTGTGTGCGTCTGCATAGCCAAATGCAAGGCTATAATGATCTAGGTATCACAGTGCGTTACATGGCTTACCCTCGCCAAGGTGCAACTGGCCCTGTGGCAGAGCAAATGGCAACGATTTGGTGTGCTGAAGATCCGGCGTCGGCAATGCACAACGCGAAAGTGAATCGTACATTTGATAACCCTGCGAAAGACTTAAAACAGTGTAAAGAAACCATCCAGGCGCATTACAATCTAGGTCGCCAATTGGGTATTTCTGGTACGCCAGCAATCTTCTTACCGAATGGCGAAATGGTTGGTGGCTACCTACCACCTGCAGAGCTATTGAAACGTTTAAAGCAACTATAATCCATTAGGAGCAGAGCCGGCAAAGTTGTCGGCTCTTTTAAGCATGATAGAAATTCAACGACGTCCTGAACCTGATCTTTCCCTTCTTCCTGATTCCATTCCTCCGATTCTTAAACGTATCTACATCAACCGTGGGATAACGGATCTTTCACAATTAGAAACGTCGGCCCGTGGGTTGCATTCATATCAAAAACTCGGGGGGATTGAGCAAGCTGTCGATCTTTTGTTTCAGGCGATAAAAGAACAAAAACGCATCATCGTTGTCGGTGATTTTGACGCTGATGGCGCGACAAGCTCAGCATTATCAGTGCTCGCGCTGCGTATGCTTGGTAGTCACAATGTGGATTACCTAGTGCCAAATCGTTTTGAAGACGGCTATGGGTTAAGCCCAGAAGTCGTTGACCAAGCCTTAGAGCTTGGCGCTGAGATGATCATGACGGTGGATAACGGCGTCTCATCAATCGAAGGCGTGCGTTACGCAAAAGAAAATGGCATTACTGTGCTCGTTACCGATCACCACTTACCAGGACAAGTGTTGCCTGATGTGGATGCAATGGTGAACCCAAACCTTGAGAGCTGTAGCTTTCCATCTAAAGCGCTTGCGGGTGTAGGGGTCGCGTTTTATCTCATGATGGCACTATGCGTTCATATGCGAAAACACAATTGGTTTGCAGAACAGGGGATGCAAGAGCCCAAGTTGATGGAATTGATTGACCTTGTTGCACTGGGTACCGTCGCCGACGTCGTTCCATTGGATGAAAACAACCGCATTCTTGTACACCAAGGCTTGCAACGTATTCGTGCGGGCAAAGCGCGTCCTGGCATCCAAGCATTAATTGAGGTCGCGAAGCGCGATGCGCGTCGTTTAGTTGCGTCCGACTTTGGCTTTGCTTTAGGTCCACGTATTAACGCAGCAGGCCGTCTTGATGACATGTCTTTCGGTGTTGAACTGCTGATGTGTAACAACATCCACGCAGCTCGTCGCATGGCAAGTGAATTGGATGGCTTGAACCAGACTCGTAAAGAGATTGAAGAAGGCATGAAGCAAGAAGCGATGGCTTTCTGTGAGCGCCTTCAGTTTGGTGAAGGCAATGAGCTTCCTTATGGCTTAGCCTTATTCCAACGTGATTGGCACCAAGGTGTGATTGGTATTTTGGCTTCGCGCATTAAAGAGAAGTTTCACCGTCCAGTCATTGCATTTGCTGATGGCGGAGAAGGGACGATTAAAGGCTCGTGTCGTTCTATTCCGGGGCTACACATGCGCGATGCGTTGGATTTCATCGACACGCAAAACCCGGGTTTGATCATCAAGTTTGGTGGACACGCCATGGCAGCAGGCTTAACGATTAAAGAGCAGGATTTTGAGCGTTTCAGTCGTTTGTTTGATGAAGTGGTAAAAAAGGAACTCGATGAAGCGGCGCTAAAAGGCGTGATCATGTCAGATGGCGAACTTAAGCCGGAAGAGTTCTCTATGCATGTTGCTGAACAGCTGCGATCGGGTGGCCCTTTTGGACAAGCTTTCCCAGAGCCAATCTTTGATGGTGAGTTTAAAGTACTGCATCAAAAGCTGGTGGGTGAGAAGCATCTTAAATTGATGTTAGAGCCGCTTTATAAAGGTCACCCTACCAATGTGATGATCGACGGTATTGCATTCAATGTTGATCTACGTCGATGGCCAGATGCATCGGTTAAAACAGTACGTCTCGCGTATAAGCTGGATGTGAATGAATTTCGTGGTAATCAATCATTGCAATTGATGATCGACCATATCGAAGCTAAGTAATACCTAGATCAACCTTTCTTATAGAGTACGGTTGCCCCTAAGTGGGCGTAAAATTTTATGACCGTGCTCTCTCTCACCGCAATCTGATTTCTCATCCGAAATTTTCCTGTATCTCGGTCACATTTTTCAGTAGAATTTCTCGGTTAAATTCTATTCTAAAATGTTGAGTAAACATGTTTGAAATCAATCCAATTAAAAACCGTCTGCAGGACGTGTCTCAGCGCACAAATGTCCTGAGGGGGTATCTTTGACTATGACGCGAAGAAAGAGCGTCTAGAAGAAGTCAACGCAGAACTTGAACAACCAGATGTATGGAACGA
>NZ_JAWOTS010000051.1:8430-12697 GCF_033338975.1 Vibrio sp. Vb0349
ATCTTTGACTATGACGCGAAGAAAGAGCGTCTAGAAGAAGTCAACGCAGAACTTGAACAACCAGATGTATGGAACGAACCTGAGCGTGCGCAAGCACTGGGTAAAGAGCGTGCATCACTAGAAGCGGTTGTTGAAACCATTGATCAACTAGAGCAAGGTGTGGAAGATGTAGAAGGTCTTCTTGAGCTGGCTGTAGAAGAAGAAGATCAAGAAACATTTGACGAAATTGAACCAGAACTTGCTGAGTTGGAAGAGAAGCTAGAAAAGCTTGAATTCCGTCGTATGTTCTCTGGCGACCACGATAGCTCTGATTGTTACATCGATTTGCAAGCTGGCTCTGGTGGTACAGAAGCACAAGACTGGACTAACATGCTGCTGCGTATGTACCTACGTTGGGCAGAAGCGAAGGGCTTCAAAGCTGAAGTGATTGAAGTCTCTGAAGGTGAAGTCGCGGGTCTTAAGTCGGCAACAGTTCGCATCTCTGGTGAATATGCGTACGGTTGGTTACGTACTGAAACGGGCGTTCATCGTCTTGTTCGTAAATCTCCGTTCGATTCAGGCGGTCGTCGCCATACGTCATTTGCTTCTGCGTTCATCTATCCAGAGATTGATGAAAACATCGACATCGACATTAATCCTTCCGACCTACGTATTGACGTTTACCGTGCGTCAGGCGCAGGTGGTCAGCACGTAAACACCACAGAATCTGCGGTACGTATTACGCACGTACCTACGAACACAGTGGTTCAGTGTCAGAATGACCGTTCTCAACATAAGAACAAAGATCAGGCAATGAAACAGCTTCGAGCGAAGCTATTTGAGCTTGAATTGCAAAAGCAAAATGCGGAAAAACAAGCTAATGAAGACGCTAAGTCTGACATTGGCTGGGGTAGCCAGATCCGTTCTTACGTATTGGATGACTCACGTATTAAGGACCTCCGTACGGGCATTGAAAACCGTAATACTCAAGCGGTTCTTGATGGCGATCTGGACAAATTTATTGAAGCTAGCCTGAAATCAGGTCTATAAAGCTTTTCACCGACAAAAACAGGATACATCGAAAATGACTGATGCTGTTCAAAACGAAACTGTACTAGAAGAAAATAAGCTGATTGCTGAACGCCGCGCTAAACTGGATGCAATCCGAAAGAGCTGCAAAGCGAACGGCCATCCAAACGACTTCCGTCGTGACGCACTAGCGGGCGACCTTCAGAAAGAGTTCGGTGAAAAGACGAAGGAAGAGCTAGAAGAGCTTAACCACGTAGTAGCAATCGCTGGCCGTATCATGGCTAAACGTGGTCCATTCTTGGTAATTCAAGAAACTTCTGGCCGTATCCAAGCTTACGCTGACAAAGCGGTTCAAAAAGTACTTAAAGAAAAATACCAAGGTCTAGATATCGGTGACATCATCGGTGTTAAAGGTGCACTTCATAAGTCTGGTAAAGGTGACCTATACGTGAACATGGAAGAGTACGAGTTGCTAACCAAAGCACTACGTCCACTTCCAGAAAAGTTCCACGGTCTAACTGACCAAGAGATGCGTTACCGCCAACGTTACGTTGATCTGATCGTTAACGAAGACTCTCGTCAAGCGTTCGTAGTACGTTCTAAAGTAATGTCTGCAATCCGCAACTTCATGATCTCTAAGCAGTTCATGGAAGTTGAAACGCCAATGATGCACGTTATCCCTGGCGGTGCGAGTGCGCGTCCATTCATCACGCACCACAACGCACTAGACATGCCAATGTACCTACGTATCGCGCCAGAGCTATACCTGAAGCGTCTAGTTGTTGGTGGTTTTGATCGCGTATTCGAAATCAACCGTAACTTCCGTAACGAAGGCCTTTCTCCACGCCACAACCCAGAATTCACAATGATGGAATTCTACATGGCGTACGCAGACTACAAAGATCTGATGGACCTAACTGAAGAACTACTAAGCTCAGTGGCGCAAGAAGTTCTAGGTTCAACGTCAATGCCTTACGGTGATGAAACGGTTGAGTTTGGTGGTACTTACACTCGTATGAGCATGTTCGAAGCAATCAAGCACTACAACCCAGACCACGCGCAAATCCAAGCGCTAACAGAAGAAGACCTACAAAACCGTGATCTAATGGTTTCTATCGCGAAATCTGTTCACGTTGAAGTAGAACCTTTCTGGACATGTGGTCAGCTTCTTGAAGAGATCTTTGGTGAAACAGCAGAACCTAAGCTAATGCAGCCTACGTTCATCACTGGCTACCCAGCAGATATCTCTCCACTAGCTCGTCGTAGCGATGACAACCCGTTCTTTACAGACCGCTTTGAATTCTTTATCGGTGGCCGTGAAGTAGCGAACGGTTTCTCAGAGCTTAACGATGCGGAAGACCAAGATGCACGCTTTAAAGCTCAGGTTGAAGCGAAAGAGTCTGGTGACGACGAAGCAATGTTCTACGATGCAGACTACATCACTGCTCTAGAGCACGGCCTACCGCCAACAGCAGGCCAAGGTATCGGTATCGACCGTTTGGTTATGCTACTGACTAACACGCACACTATCCGTGACGTGATCCTATTCCCTGCAATGCGCCCGCAAGCGTAATTCGATAGGATGAGTAAAAAAACCACCTTCGGGTGGTTTTTTTTTGCCTTTTAGTTAAGGTAATTCAAGTTGTTGCACTTGCCTTTTAATGGGATATGCAAATAAACATTCGCCAAATCTCAATCTATTGCATAGTCTTAATACTGAGACAGACGTGAGGGGGCGGAGTCTCGATAATGTTACCCGCTCGCAAAGATAAGTTTGTGGCACAAAATTTCTATTAACAATGAAAAAGGGTTAGAGAATGGCTGGGCAGTTTAAGATGGATTCCATCCCGGGATCGCTTGTGGTAGTTGGCGGTACTTATGAGCCTTGGTTATCGGTACTGGAGCAAGTGGGCTGGAAGTGTCACCAAGTAGGTGACTTACGCAAAGCTAATACGCTGTTAGAAGATATTGGTCCATGTATCGGTATTGTTGATCTCAGCCATGACGAGTTCAGCTTGAATGGTTTGGCGAACTTAGTCAGCTCTCACAAACACGTACGTTGGTTAGCGTTTATTCGTGAATCTCAGCTTGGCACTGACACCATATGCCAGTTCATTGTTAACTTTTGTATCGATTTTTTCACAGCGCCGATCCCAGATGCACAGTTATTAAGCACAATAGGTCACCAGCTTGGCATGCTTAAATTGGAGAAAAAAGTTTGGCCTAGTTTTGGTAGCAGTTTAGATATGGGGTTGATCGGTGAATCTATCCCGATGAAACGTTTACGCGATCAAGTGAAGCGCATTGGTCCAACGGACGTCAGCATTCTGATTTCTGGGGAAAGTGGGACTGGTAAAGAGGCGGTTGCTAGGGCCATCCATAAAGTCTCTTCACGCTCTCATAAACCGTTTATGGCAATTAACTGTCGCGCACTCAATGAACAACGTTTCCAAGCTGAAGTATTTGGTATTAACGCCGATGAAGATATGGAAGCATGCCTGCTTGAACAAGCAGATGGTGGCACCGTGTTGTTTAATGACATTCTTACCATTTCAAAAGAGCAGCAAATGAATCTGCTGAGATTCTTGCAAGAAGGCACCATTGATACCAAAGATGGCGTAAAAGCGGTTAACGTGCGTATTCTTGCTGCTAACTCGTCGGATGTTGAAAAAGCTTTGATTGACGGTGACTTCAATGAAGAGCTTTACCATTACATCAACGTTCTGCGCATCAATGTCCCTAGCTTGAAAGAACGTGCGAGTGACATCGCATTGCTGGCTCGTTTCTACTTACAAGAGTTCTCAAAAGAGTACAACTCGCAAGCAAAAAGCTTTTCTGAGGATGCATTCAAGGCACTGACACGTTATTTCTGGCCTGGAAATGTGCGTGAGCTGATGAACCAAGTGAAGCGAGCGGTATTAATGTCCGACAGCGTAATGATTGAAGAGCATCACTTAGATTTACCTCAACGTAATGACTCAAAGCGCAGCTTGAAATCAATCCGAGAGAAGAGTGAACGTGATGCGTTGCTGGTTGTTTTGGAATCTCATTCTGGTCAAGTTTCAAATGCGGCGAAAGAGCTCGGAGTTTCGCGTGCAACCATGTATCGACTACTTAATAAACATAACTTGATTTCCGAACAAGCCATGTAGTTGGCCTTTCCCTGTGTCAAATAGGCGAATAATGACCCGTCCTGATATGGGTTGACACTTTTTAACTAAAACGCTCGATGTACTTCATCGGGCGTTTTGTATTTTAA
>NZ_JAWOTS010000052.1:0-12240 GCF_033338975.1 Vibrio sp. Vb0349
GGTAGTTCAGTTGGTTAGAATACCGGCCTGTCACGCCGGGGGTCGCGGGTTCGAGTCCCGTCCACTCCGCCACTTATTTGAGCGTCGTCTCAATAAACACGAATTACAGGGGTGTAGCTCCAATTGGCAGAGCAGCGGATTCCAAATCCGCGTGTTGGGAGTTCGAATCTCTCCACCCCTGCCATACTCTAAAGCCTCAGCAGTAATGCTGGGGCTTTTTTGCATCTGAAGAAAAGAGAATCTGACTAGTTGGAGACTTGTCGATTCCTCTGATACCAAAGTATCGGGGGATTGAAAGTTCATATCTCCGGGATATTGGTCCACTTCACCTATCCCCCATTTTCATAAGCTCTGGCTTAGGTCAGGGGCTCTTTTATTCCTAACGTATAGTTTCGACGTCAGGTGTATGTTTATCCAACGAATATGGCATACCTTTTCTTCAGATAGTTTTATTTTCTAGTAATGTAATTATTAAATGTTGATGTATCGCGTTGCTCTTTCTGTTTTACCTTCGAATTTCATAACGCTTTTTCTTCGTTATCGAGCACATCTGATTCACAATCTATTGAAAGGTCAGTGGTTACATTGGCTTGGATGATTACTGACTTGGTTCCTGTTATCATCATGCATTAATGCTAATAATTAGGAAGTAAGTTTATGCCACATTTTCGATTCCGTGCTGTAGAGCCACAAGCTGTTCAGGCATTATCAAAACCTCTTACGGATGAACTTCAGCCTCTAATGGACTGTCCGCGTGAGGATTTTACTTTTGAGTATATCTACACTACGTTTTTCAATGAGGGTGAGGTGAGTGCTGCATATCCTTTTGTCGAAGTGCTTTGGTTCGACCGTGGCCAGGAAGTGCAAGATGAAGTTGCCAAGCTTATTACGCAACAAGTGCGCGGTATCGCTGGTGCCGATATTGATGTTGCAGTTATCTTTTCCGCCTTATCTCCTAAAGCTTATTACGATAATGGCGAACACTACTAAAGGTTAAAGGCTATGAGGCTGAGTTTCATTGTAACTTTGGGTTTATGTTTCTCAGCTTCAGTATGTTCTACTCCTTGGGAGTCTGCGGTTAATCCTACCCGAAACTCTTCCTCCTCTATTGGTAGTTATGCTAACGGTTGTTTAGATGGTGCATTACCCTTGCCTCTCGATGGCGTTGGTTATCAAGTCTTACGTAGTAAAACGAAGCGCTACTATGGGCACCCTAAAACGATAGAGTTTATTGAAAATCTGGCGCTTAAAGCTCACCAAAATCTCAACACCACTCTGCTGATTGGTGATTTGTCTTTACCTAGAGGTGGAAGGTTCTCCTCTGGTCATTCTAGTCATCAAACCGGGTTAGATATCGATATTTGGTTAAGACTTGCTGACCAACCGCTTTCTTATAACGAATTACAACTTCCTAAGCCCATGAGTGTGGTGGATTTAAAAGGTTATTCCATACTTAATCATCGCTGGGAAGAACGGCACTTTAAGCTAATTCGGTACGCTTCAAAAAGTAAGGATGTTGCACGAATTTTTGTACATCCTGTTATTAAGGAGCAACTTTGCTTGCAAGAAAACGGCAAAGATCGTTCTTGGTTACGTAAAGTACGTCCATGGTGGGGGCATCATTACCACTTTCACGTCAGGTTATCTTGTCCTGATTCGAGCGACTATTGTGTTGATCAAGCACCACCTCCAGTAGGTGATGGTTGCGGTGCTGAGCTTGCAAGTTGGGCCCCGAAAGCAAAACCTACTGATACCCCTCAACGGGTAAAAACAACCTCTAAGCCCAAACGAAAAAAAGTCGTTCCACCTCAATGCTTGCCGCTTATCAATCCTAATTAGTGTTACTCTCCAGGTTTATCTGTACTTGGTGATCTCTTTTATGAAACTGGAGAAACATCATACTTTTGTCTACATTGAATAATACTAATACAAAAACTAACCCAATTAGTTTTGGGGACATATTATAGAAATCTAAATTAAACAAAGAGTTGTAGTATGGGTAAGTTGTAACTTCTTTGTTTAGAAAAAGATCTTTCGTCACGATACTCTGGTTTCTTAGCAATATGTCTGTCAGTTGGCTAAAAAGCGATAACAACGCAGACAAGTGTGTAAGGCAGGGATATGCCCTTTTCCTGTTAGAAGAGTAAATCAAGGACAAAACCATGACTATGATTTGTGCAAAAGAATTTGCAGAGTGGTTAAGACACAGATTTAGCAGTGATACTAAAGGAGTCTCTTTGACTCGAGAGGATGTGAATCACCTGACTGGGCGTCAACGCCTTGATCCGGGTTTTGTTAATGATGTGCATTATGAGCTGATGCAATATGGGATGGCTTTCGTTACTGATACGAGCCGAGAAAACTTTTATTTAATACCTGTTTCTCAAGCGGAAAATTGGCGTGAGAGACTAGAGTATCATTTTGAAAAAGAGCTGTTCTGCAATATTATCCCTATTGAAAAATCAGGTTGAGAAAAGGTTCAACTTTGATGCCAAAGTTGAACCTAATTGCTCTTATGCTAACCCTTGAATAATCACGAATTTTTCAAGCAACTGCTCTTCAGTTTCGACATGGTTCGGATCAGTGATTATGCATTTTGTAATTGGACACACTGACTGACAGGTCGGCTTTTCGTAATGCCCCTTACACTCTGTACATAGCGCTGGATCAATTTCGAAAATGCTCTCTCCCATACTGATTGCCCCATTGGGGCATTCGGGATCACACATGTCGCAGTTAATGCATTTGTCAGTAATGAGCAAGGCCATGATTACTTACCAGTCGGGTTACGGGTGTCCTGCCCTGAGTTCAAGTTACGCATCAATAGACCATATTCTAAATCTAGATCTGCTGGTACTGGAATGAAGACGAAGTGACCATTCCCTTTGGCATCCTCAATAGACTCTGACTTACGGTTTTCCATCGCTTCTAGCGTGAAAACAACATTACCTTTTGGCGTCATTAGCTCAAGACTATCACCGACAAGGAATTTGTTTTTCACTTCTACTTCAGCCATATCGCCACGACGTTTACCAGTGAACTCACCGACAAACTGTTGAGCATCAGAAACTGAGTAGCCGTAATCGTAATTCTGGTAGGTGTCGTGAGTATGACGACGTAGGAAGCCTTCGGTATAGCCACGGTGAGCTAGGCTCTCTAGTGTGCCCATTAGGCTTTCATCAAATGGTCGGCCTGCTACAGCATCATCAATCGCTTTACGGTAAACCTGTGCAGTACGAGCACAGTAATAGAATGATTTAGTACGACCTTCGATTTTCAGCGAGTGCACACCCATCTTGGTTAGGCGCTCAACATGCTGTACCGCACGTAGGTCTTTAGAGTTCATGATGTAAGTACCATGCTCGTCTTCGTAAGCTGCCATTTTTTCTTCTGGACGGTGTGCTTCAGAAAGCAGAACGACTTCATCTGTTGGTTTACCGCGACCAATTGTGGTTTCAGGGCGCTCGTCTTGTACTTCGACAGGCTGTGCTTCAGTCGGGTCGAATTTCTCTACGATATCACCAGCGTCGTTTTCTTTACCCTCTTCAACTTTGTATTCCCAGCGGCATGCGTTAGTGCAAGTGCCTTGGTTAGGGTCACGTTTGTTGATATAGCCAGAAAGTAGGCAACGACCTGAGTAAGCCATGCATAATGCACCGTGAACGAATACTTCAAGCTCAGTTTCAGGGCAATGCTCACGAATTTCTTCGATTTCTTCTAGAGACAGCTCGCGAGAAACGATCACACGTTCCACGCCATTCGCTGCCCAGAACTTAACGGTCGCCCAGTTTACAGCGTTTGCTTGTACAGAAAGGTGAATTGGCATTTCTGGGAAAGCTTCACGAACCATCATAATTAGGCCTGGATCTGACATGATCAATGCGTCAGGACCCATATCTACGATTGGCTTAAGATCACGGATGAAGGTTTTTAGCTTCGAGTTGTGTGGTTGAATGTTACATACCACATAAAGCTTTTTGCCTAGGGCGTGGGCTTCATCGATACCGATTTTTAGGTTCTCGTGGTTAAACTCGTTGTTACGTACGCGAAGGCTGTAGCGAGGTTGGCCAGCGTAAACTGCATCTGCCCCGTAGGCGAATGCGTAACGCATGTTTTTCAGGCTGCCCGCTGGAGATAGTAGCTCAGGCACGAATGCTTTCTCAGTTGTCATTGCTCAATTCTCTTTTATCTGATCACAAGTCAGGCCAATTCCACCTAATGGAAATGGGGCGCAAATTTTACGTCAAAATGTGAACTGTGACTAGGGTAATTGTGCTTCAGATAGAAAAACGCCCTCAAAAAAAGTGAGGGCGTTATGGTTAACCTTTATACAATATTATGCGTTAGGATTCGGTAAGCCGCCTAGCGCATCGTATAGGTTGGGAAGGAAAGCACTGAACTCTCCACACATTAGAGAGAAGTCTGCATCAAATCGAGCTGCTTGATCTTCACGTGGAATATCATCGTTTTGATCTTTCAATTCATCAGAGAATTTTAGACGTTTGATGCCCGCATCTTCCGTCATAATGAACTCAATACGATCTTGCCAATTAAGCGCAAGTTTCGTCACGACTTTATCCGCAGCGATGTGGTTGCGGATTTCATCAGTGGTTAGCTCTTGCTTCTTACAGCGAATCACACCACCTTCTTCAAGTACGGATTTTAGCTCAGCTTCGTCCATCATGCTGATACCTTGAGGTGTGTCACCGCTTTTCACCCACTCGGTTAGCGTAGTTTCAATCGCCACTTCTGGAATAGCAGGAACAACAGGTAGACTACCCATGGTTTTACGAAGCAATGCTAATACATCTTCTGCTTTTTTATAGCTGCTTGCATCAACAAGGATAAAACCTTCTTTTGGCATGATGAGCACGTGAGTGTGGCTGCTGCGGCTGAATGCGCGCGGCAGTAAATCCATTACGATGTCATCTTTCAGGTTGTCTTTCTCTTTCTTCTTCAGAGGACGACCTTCTTGCGCTTCCATTGCTTCTACTTTTGCATTCAATGATTCTTTGATCACAGAGGCAGGTAGCATTTTCTCTTCTTTCTTGGCGCAAATCAGAATGCGGTTTTCTGACACGTGAGTCATCATATCGCCATGTCTACCCATTGCACTGACCCAGCCAAATTTCTGTTTGTCTTGACTGCCACACGGGGTGAATCGGAATTCAGACAGCTGAGTTTCTAGTTGTTCGGCGTTAAAAGTAACCTCGCGGTTAACGCGGTATACCAGACAGTTTTTAAACCACATAAATCTTCTCTAGGCTTGATGACAAGGGACTAATCATAGGGAATTTTTGTGCTGATGTCTTAATAGAAATGAAAAATATCCGAATGAACCTCAAAAGAAAGTTATATGAAAATTTGTTTTCAAAGGTCACAAAAGTGTCATAATTGGTAGTGATAATGCTTATGCATAGAGAGGCGCTTTGTCTCTTAAATTCATTAGCTCAACGAACATAAGGTTACTCAATTATGTCTAGAAGGATTCTGGTTGTTGAAGACGAAGCTCCTATTCGCGAAATGCTGTGCTTCGTACTTGAGCAGAAAGGTTACCAAGCGGTAGAAGCGGAAGATTATGATACTGCAGTAACCAAACTGGCTGAACCCTTCCCTGATTTAGTTTTACTGGATTGGATGTTACCAGGCGGTAGTGGCATTAACTTCATCAAACATATGAAGCGAGAGGAATTAACGCGCAACATTCCAGTTGTGATGCTTACCGCTCGTGGTGAAGAAGAAGATAAAGTGCGCGGTTTAGAAGTCGGTGCGGATGACTACATTACTAAGCCATTCTCTCCTAAAGAGTTGGTTGCACGCTTAAAAGCGGTGATTCGTCGCGTTACCCCGACTGCACTAGAAGATGTAATTGATGTACAGGGATTGAAGCTTGACCCTGTATCGCACCGTGTTACGGCTAATGATGCGCCATTAGACATGGGCCCAACAGAATTTAAGATGCTTCATTTTTTCATGACGCATCAAGAACGCGTATACAGCCGTGAGCAGCTATTAAACAATGTTTGGGGCACTAACGTGTATGTCGAAGACCGTACGGTCGATGTTCACATTCGCCGCCTGCGTAAAGCATTGGAAGCTGCAGGGCATGATAAGCTGATCCAAACTGTTCGTGGTGCTGGATACCGCTTCTCGACGAAGGCATAAATTAACACGCAGCTTATCGGTACCATTTCTGGAGTTATGAGTGGTTGAAAGATTAACGTGGAAAAAGCTGGCTTGGGAGCTGGCTTTTTTTTACACCCCATGGGTGATAGTAGGTTGGATATTCGGTTATATGCCGTGGTTGCTTTTGGCAGCTACGGCATTGCAGCTTGTGTGGCATTTGCATAACCAAGTACGTTTATCTTCTTGGTTATGGGATGAAAAACGCCTCACGCCACCGTCAGGTAGCGGTAACTGGGAATCTTTGTTCAATGGGTTGTATCGCTTACAACAGCGCCAACGCCGCAAACGAAAAGAACTTACTAATCTTATTCGTCGATTCAGAAATGGTGCGGAATCGCTACCCGATGCGGTAGTGGTATTCCGTGCTGAAGGTAATATTGTTTGGTGCAACAAGCTGGCTCAGCACTTACTGGGCTTCCATTGGCCAGAAGATTCAGGTCAACCTATCTCCAATCTCATTCGTACACCTGATTTTATCAAGTACCTCAACAAGAAAGACTTCTCAGAGCCATTAGAAATGCGTTCACCACTCAACGTCGAACGCATGCTGGAATTGCGTATCGTACCGTATACCGAGGGTGAGCACTTGATGGTAGTGCGTGATGTGAGCCAATTAAAACAACTTGAGGGAATGCGTCGCAACTTCTTCGCCAACGTATCTCATGAACTGCGTACACCAATGACGGTGCTACAAGGTTATCTTGAGATGACAGAAGACCCTGATATGGTCGTGGGTCCAATGTGGAGCAAAGCTCATGGTGTCATGACGGAGCAGCTTAACCGCATGAACAGTTTGGTGAACCAACTACTGACACTATCTAAAATTGAAGCGGCACCTATGCATGAGCTTGAGGAAGTCGTGAATGTGCCTGCGATGCTTGAAGTGTTAGAAAAAGAGGCGGTTAGCCTTAGTGGGGACAACCAACATAAATTGAAATTTGATGTTGATGCTAGCCTACGCGTGCTGGGCGATGATGACCAGTTACGTAGTGCTATCTCTAACCTCGTTTATAATGCCGTCAAATACACACCGCCTGGTGCGAACATTAATGTTCGTTGGTTCCAGACCTCTCAAGGCGCATGCTTAGAGGTGGAAGATAGTGGTGATGGCATTGAACCTCAGCACCTCCATCGACTTACTGAGCGTTTTTATCGAGTGGATAAAGCAAGATCACGTGATACTGGTGGAAGTGGTTTAGGGCTAGCCATTGTAAAACACGCGCTGAGTCACCATGACTCTCATTTAGAAATTCACAGTGAAGTAGGTGTGGGCAGTAAGTTTTCTTTCGTATTGCCTGAGCGTTTGGTGGTGAAATAATGGCTTTACGATTGGCAAAAACATTCAGTTTATTCGCGCTTGTTTGTTCTTGTATTGCTGCCGCTCAAGATAAACCATTGCCGACTTATCATAAAACGACGGGGATTGTCGGAAACTTGCTCTCTGTTGGCTCCGATACACTTGCGGGTATGACAACGCTTTGGGTTGAAGAGTTTAAATCCATTTACCCGAATATTAATGCGCAAGTCCAAGCATCTGGCTCTTCTACTGCCCCTCCAGCATTGACCGAACAAACAGCCCAGTTTGGTCCCATGAGTCGCCCTATGCGTTTAAGAGAGGTTGAAGCGTTTGAACGTGAACATGGCTACAAGCCAACGGCGCTCAGGGTAGCCATCGATGCAATCGGTATTTTTGTTCATCAAGATAATCCAATTCAAGGGCTTAACTTTAGTCAGTTAGATGCTTTGTTTTCTGCCACGCTACGCTGTGGTGAAAGTCAATTTGTCACAAACTGGCAGCAACTAGGTCTTGAATCACAGTGGGCAAAGCGAAACGTCCAGTTGTTTGGTCGTAACTCCGTTTCTGGAACTTATGGTTACTTCAAAAGCAATGCCTTGTGTGGCGGCGATTTCAAGACTCGAGTTAACGAGCAGCCAGGCTCCGCGTCAGTTGTGCAAGCTGTAGCGTCAACCATCAGTGGAATTGGTTATTCCGGTGTCGGTTATCGAGTGGCAGGCGTGCGCTTAGTCCCTGTGGCTAAAATGGGAAATGACTACGTGACTCCAACGCGAGAACATATTGTTAGTGGTAAGTACCCACTATCACGTTACTTATATGTTTACGTGAATAAGCACCCTGATTACCCATTAACACCAATTGAAGCTGAGTTTATTCGCTTTATCTTTTCTGCTCAGGGACAAGCGTTGGTTGAGAAAGATGGTTATGTGCCCATTACGGCAGACTTTGCAGAAGAAGAGTTAAAAAAAGTCGGCCTGTAAGCCGACTTTTTATTTAGGTATGAAGAGTACGAGATCAGAAAGTGAGTGTCCACTTCGCGCTGTCCCAACGTTCTTGTTCTTCCTGTAAATCCGCGTGAAGTAATTTATTGTTTTCTAGCCATGCTTCATCTGTGCATGTGAGAATCCATTCGTCATTTTTGATAGATAAGGTGATATCAGGCAATGGATCTTCATTACGCTGCCCATTTAATACGATAGAAAGTCGTAATATTTTGATGAGGCTTATAACGTCACTCTGTTTATAGAGGTTGAAATCTGGTAGTTCTTGCAATTTGAGCGCTTTACGCTGGAAGCGAGCTAATGTTGCAAGCACTAATTGCTGCTCACGGTTGAAGCCTTGTAGGGTGGAGTGCAACAGAATATAAAAAGAGTGGCGATGGAAACTACGCAAGTTAATACTTAATCCGACTTCATGAAGCAACGCTGCCCACTCTAGTAAGTCAAATAACTCACTCTTTTTCTTAATGCCTAGTTCAGAGCGTACCTGACATAACATCTCACGTGCATGACCCTTCACACGAGCGGCATGCTCTAAGTCGACTCGGTGCTTGTTGGCTAAATTTTCTGTGGTGCGCATGCGAATATCGGAGCGTGCGAAACGTTCTTCCATTTCGTACAACAGGCCTTCGCGTAGAGCACCATCGGAGAAAAACATTTGCTCAATGCGAAGCGCTTTGAAAATCGCGGACAAAATCGCTACGCCTGCTGCGAATACGGGTTTACGTTCTTCTGTTAGACCCGTCAGCTCAATATCTTCAATTGAATCAAATTTACACAGAGTTTCGATAAGTGTATCCAGTCGACTCGCTGTGATCAGGCCATCTTCAAAACCTAATCCTACTAGCACTTCTTGAATCGCTTTGATGGTTCCTGATGAGCCGAGAGCAATATCCCAGCCCTTTTTACGATATGTTGAAGCAATGGACTCGAGTTTTTGTTCGGCCGCTAACATCGCCTTGCTGAAGTTTTTTCCTGACAGTTTGCCGTTTTTAAAGTATTGCTCTGTAAAACTGACGCATCCCATCTGTTTACTGTTGAGAAGCTCAGGCTCAAATTCTTGTCCAATAATCATCTCGGTACTGCCGCCTCCGATATCGATGACTAGTTTGGAGTTGGATTCTACTTGAGTGTGCGCGACGCCTAAGTAAATCAGGCGGGCTTCTTCTTCTCCAGGGATAATTTCTATCGGGAAAGGCATCACTTCTTTCGCACGCTCAATGAAAAGGTGGGCATTTTTAGCGCGTCTTAGTGTGTGTGTGGCGGCGATACGTACATTTGACTCATCAAGCCCTTGCAGCCTCTCAGCGAACATGGCTAAGCATTCTAGCGCACGCTCCATTGCGGCGTGACTTAAGTTCAATTCACTGTCGAGTCCTGAAGCTAAGCGAACACGTTGTTTATGACGACTAACCAGTTGTAGGTCACTGCCGACAACTTTGGCCACCACCATATGGAAACTGTTTGAGCCGAGGTCTATCGCGGCAATGTAGCGAGTATCTTGTTCAAGTATTTGAGGCATCTGAATTTTGTTTTCTAGTTTGCTTTTCTATATTTTTAAGATAGTCATAGATAGCGATTTGAGAGCGAACTTTTTTGCGATTACCTCGTGGTACGTAAGCGTTACTCATTTCTTTATCTATTAAACGAGCCTTTACTGTATCGGTAAAATGGATATTCGTTATATCAATAATTCTCTGTTTCAAACGTGGATCACGGACTGGTACTGCTACCTCGATACGGTGATCAATATTTCTTGTCATCCAGTCTGCGGAGGAGATATAAACTTGCGGATCGCCATCATTGTGGGTGATCACCACGCGAGGGTGCTCAAGAAAGCGGTCAACAATACTGATGATGCGAATATTGTCGCTGATCCCCTCAATGCCCGGTACTAATGAGCACATGCCTCGAATGATCATGTTTATTTTTACACCGGAAGTACTTGCTCCATAAAGCTTATTGACGATGCCTTTATCGACTAGGTTATTGACCTTGATCGTAAGAGCGGCTTTTTTCCCTAGCTTGGCATTCGCAATTTCATTATCGATTAAGCGGTAGATTTGGGTTCGAGAATTACGAGGAGATACCATAAGGTGATTGAACTTCACTGGTCGGTATGGATTCTCAATGTAACCGAAGACATTACGGACTTCATTAGTGATTTCTTGATCTGCCGTAAGCAGGGAGAAGTCGGTATAAATTCGTGCCGTCTTCTCATGGAAGTTGCCTGTGCCGATGTGTGCGTAGCGAATAATTTCTTCACCTTCGCGGCGGCTAATCATCAGTAGCTTTGAGTGAATCTTAAGACCAGGCGCACCAAAGATGACGTGCACACCCGCTTCGGTTAATACTTTTGACCATTCGATATTGGCTTCTTCATCAAAGCGAGCTTGCAGTTCGACGACCACAGTGACATTTTTGCCGTTGTGCACCGCATCAATTAAAGAGTTCATCAAGCGAGAATCTTTCGCGACGCGATAAATGTTAATCTTGATACTAAGTACTTTGGGATCGAAGGAGGCTTGGCGCACTAACTCACTAATGTGGTCAAAAGTGTGGTAGGGATAATAGAGCAGAATATCTTTCGCTTTAATCGCGTCAAAGCTGTTGGCATAACCTTCGAAATCGGCACATTTCATTGGCGGGAGAGGTTTATTTTCAAGATATTCTCGTCCAACATTTGGAAAGCCGATGAAGTCTTTAAAGTTGTGATAGCGTCCGCCGGGGATAAGGTTATCGTAGTTAGAGATATTAAGTTTGTTACACAGAAACTCTAACATTTGAGGCGGCATATCGCGTTCGTAGACGAAGCGAACGGGCTTTGCTGTCAGTCGCTGATTGACACCCTCTGACATTTGTTCAAGCAAGCTGTACTCGATTTCGTTGCGTAAATCGTATTCAGCGTCACGCGTCATTTTCATCGCATAGCCGCTAAGCTCATCATAATCAAAAAAGCCTTTGAACAGCTCGTCCAAACAGTGGCGGATAATATTATCAAGTAAGATGATGGTTTTTCGACGCTTTCCTTTCTGTTCTGGTACCATCACAAAGCGGGGAAGGTGATCGGTCGGAATTTCGATCAGAGCGTACTGATAATGTTCTTCTTTACGCAGTTCTACGGCGATGTAAGCGTACTCGTCTTTGAGAAATTGCAGAACATCGATCTCGTCTTTCATTAGGAGGGGAGTGATATGCGGCATTACCTCTCTACGGAAGTATTTCGCGATCCACTTTTGTTGCGATTCATCCAGTTGTTGCTCGTTGACCAAGAAAATGCGACGTCGCGCCATTTCTCGAATCAACTCGCTGTAAAGCTCATCAAATTGTTCGTTAAGCTTTAGTGCTTTCGACTGCATTTTGGTTAACAGTCGTTTAGGGCTATCACTGCCACCGCGCTCTTGGCTGATTAGGATTCTGCGCTTCACGTCCGCAAAGCGTACTTTGTAAAATTCATCTAAATTGTTGGAAAAGATCCCAAGAAAGCGAATACGTTCGATCAAAGGGACGGTTTTATCGGCAGCTTCTTGTAATACTCGTTCGTTGAAAGACAACCAACTCAGTTCTTTTTCTATATATAGTTTTTCTGCGCTCATAACCTTACCTAGCCAAAAGTGAAGTATTACGTACTCATCTTGGAAAATGGATGAGTGAGAACATTATGAGATTTTCATTACAGATTTATTTCATACCACGCATTGCATAAGAGTTGTATTCTTTTCAGGTGTTTAATGTGATCTGTAATATAATTGTCATCTT
>NZ_JAWOTS010000053.1:0-11463 GCF_033338975.1 Vibrio sp. Vb0349
CAAAGTGCTGCGATCGGACCACCAATTGCTTGCTCAAATAATGTCTCTTGAGTATAAGTCAAAGGTGAATGGTTAGTCGCCATTAGTTGATTACCTGAAGATACGTTGTTTACGCGATGTATCATCGAAGAATTAGTGAGGAAATGCAATGGATACCCATGTCTGGTTAGCTTATGTAGTAACAGCAATCGTTTTTAGTTTGGCTCCGGGCTCTGGCACGGTGAACTCAATCAGTAATGGTTTGAGTTACGGTACCCGTAAATCACTGGGTGCCATTATTGGCTTACAAATTGGTTTAGTTATCCACATCGCGCTGGTGGGGGCGGGTATTGGTGCGCTTGTCGCGCAGTCAGCAACCGCATTTTCTGTCATTAAATGGGTTGGTGCCGCTTATCTGGTTTGGTTGGGGATTCTGAAATGGCGCGATACGTCAAGCTTAGTCGCAGCTGAAAACCACAACGAGATGTCAGGCACGGCGCTGTTGTACAAGGCTGTGTTAATTAACCTCACCAACCCTAAATCGATTGTTTTTCTGGTGGCGTTGTTCCCGCAGTTTATTGACCCGGCAAAAGACCAAATCACGCAACTGTTGGTGCTTGGCGTCACTACGGTCGTGATTGATGCGTGTGTAATGTTGGGTTACACGAGCTTGGCAGCACAAATGGGACGCTTTATTCGCTCCGATAAAATCATGGGAAAAATAAACAAAGTATTCGGTTCAATGTTCATGGGTTGTGGTGCATTATTAGCAGCTGCAAAGTCATAAGCCATTTATAGGTCCTTCTTTAGCATGAATACAACGTATGTCGCTCGCCAGCCGATCTTTAACCGAAAAAGACAGACGCTGGGTTATGAATTGTTGTTTCGAGACGGGGAGAGTAACGCATACCCTTCACATATTGATTCAAATCGAGCGACATACCGACTGATCGTCGAAAACTTCCTATCACTGGGTACTAACCCAGTGATTGCCTCTTCAAGATGCTTTATTAACTTTCCTCATCAAAGTTTGGTGCGACGTTTGCCGCGCAGTTTGCCGAAAAACAAAATTGTCATCGAAGTGTTGGAAACGTGCCAACCTACGGATGAGCTTCTTGATGCGATTCGTGAGTTTTATCGAGAAGGTTACTTGATCGCTTTGGATGACTTCACCCTAACACCAGAATGGCGCCGTTTTTTGCCATATGTGCATATTGTGAAGCTCGACATTATGGCGATGGGGCTCGAAAAGGCCTGTGAACTGGTCAAAACACACCTTGCCAAACGCGTCAAATACCACTTTTTAGCAGAACGTGTTGAAACCGCAGAAGAGTTTGAGCAAGCGAAAGCGGCTGGCTTTAAATTTTTCCAAGGTTATTTTTTTAGCAAGCCACTCGTCTCGCAGACTAAATACGTCAGTCCTGAGCAAGTGTTGGCATTGCAACTGTTTCGTGAAGTTTGTGCTCCTGAGCCTGACTTTACTCGTATCGAGTCCATCATTACGCAAGATGTCGCGCTGTCGTATAAATTATTGCGTTTTGTAAATACGCAAGCGCCGAATTTGGCTGTCGAAATCAGCTCTTTTCGTCAGGCATTGATTTATCTTGGCCAGGATAACCTTAAGCAGTTTGTCTCTTTGGTTGTGGCATCGTATATCTCCAGTAACAAGCCTCGAGAGCTGTATCACCTTTCATTGCAACGAGCTCAATTTTGCCAATTGATGTCGCGCTATCAGCCATTCTCTCACCTCAACGAACAAGGTTTCATGGTTGGTTTGCTGTCGATTCTAGATGCGTTGCTGGATCTTTCGGTGGAATCTTTAGTTAGGCAGTTACCGCTTAGTCATTCAGTACAACAAGCGCTATTACATCGCAAAGGGGTTTATGGTGCACTTATTTCCCTCGAAGAGTGCTACGAGCGTGCCGATTGGTCGGGGGTTGAAAAAATCACGATGCAATTGGGGTTGCCTTTAGAGGAAGTGAAGCTCTCCTTAGGTGAAGCGGTTCGCTGGAGTCAAAGCATCGCGACTGCATAATTTCTGGTCTTATCTTTTATCTCTTTGAATCTCTCTCTTTACAATCAAGCTGTTCGTTAGATGTGAAACTTTTATGACGATGGACGGTTTCCTCTTGACGATATACCTTAATTAAATAAACATATGCGCATATCCATATATAGGTATGTTCATTATGCTTCCACATCAGTTTTTTAAGCTGTTATCCGATGAAACACGCGTACGTTGTTTAATGCTCGTGGCCCGTGAAGGTGAAACTTGCGTTGGTGATTTGGCGTTTGCTCTGCAAGAGAGCCAGCCGAAAGTTTCTCGTCATCTTGCTCAGTTACGATCCAGTGGCATCTTGGTGGATAAACGCCAAGGGCAATGGGTGTATTACGAGTTATCACAGCAATTACCAGGTTGGATGCGAAAGTTAATTGAAGACTTAGTGGCATCAAACTGTTTGAAGCAGGAATACCAAGACGACATCACACGCTTACACGATAAAAGTCGTGAGGCTTGCTGTTAACAGCGAATAGAGATTCAAGGTAGAAGGTTAGAGGGTAAAACTATGACAATTAAAGTAGGAATTAATGGCTTTGGCCGAATTGGTCGCTTAGCGCTGCGAGCGGCATTTGATTGGCCAGAATTGGAGTTTGTGTTAATCAACGATGTCGCAGGTGACGCCGCTACGCTTGGTCACTTATTAGAATTCGATTCAGTGCAAGGTCGTTGGCATCATGGAGTTCAGGTCGAAGGCAGTGAGCTCGTCATCAACGGCAAGCGTGTCGCCACGACTCAACAACGCGATATCGATGCGGTGAACTGGTCTGATTGTGATGTTGTGATTGAAGCGACAGGCGTACATCGCAAAACATCATTCCTAAACAAATACCTAGAGCAAGGCGTAAAACGTGTCGTGGTAAGCGCACCTGTGAAAGAAGAAGGTATCGCGAACATTGTGGTGGGCGTGAACGACCATATTTTCGACCCTGAAAAACATCGTATCGTGACAGCAGCTTCGTGTACGACTAACTGTATCGCACCTGTGGTTAAAGTCATTCATGAGAAATTGGGTATCGAACAATCTTCTTTTACGACCATTCACGACCTGACGAATACGCAAACTATTTTAGATGCGCCACACAAAGATCTACGCCGTGCAAGAGCATGCGGCATGAGCCTTATCCCGACTACGACGGGTAGCGCGAAGGCGATTGTCGAAATTTTCCCAGAATTAAAAGACAAAATTAATGGTCATGCGGTTCGCGTACCTCTAGCAAACGCATCGTTAACAGACATCATTTTTGATGTGAAGCGTGATACCACAGCAGAAGAAGTGAATGCACTGTTAAAAGAAGCATCTGAAGGTGATTTGAAAGGCATCCTTGGCTTCGAAGAGCGTCCTTTAGTTTCTATCGATTATAAAGGCGACCAACGTTCAACCATCGTTGATGCGCAATCAACCATGGTTGTGGGTTCTCGTATGGTTAAGGTTTACGCTTGGTACGATAACGAAATGGGTTATGCAACGCGCACAGCAGAGCTGGTTCGTAACGTTGGTTTGGCTTAAAAGGGGGTCACAATGTCTCATCCTACATGGCAATTAGATTTGGACTCCGGTGCTTTAATCTTAACACCGTGCCCAGGAACGAAAGGTGTCGATTTGCATACGTCGTTAGAACAGTTGAAAGAGCAGGGTGTTCAAGCGGTCGTTACTGCATTAGATGATAGTGAATTAGCTGCGAAGAATGTCTCTGCATTGGGTGAAGCCACTCAGCAACTGGGTATGAAATGGTTCCAGATCGAGATTGAAGACGACTGCGCACCAGATGAAGAGTTTGCGGTGAAGTGGCAACAAGCCAGTCCGGAACTGCACGCGATTCTTGCTCAAGGTGGCAAAGTTGCGATGCATTGCATGGGTGGTTCGGGGCGCACAGGTTTGTTCGCTGCTCACCTACTCCTAGAAAAGGAATGGCAGTTAGAAGATATCGTGCGAGAAGTGCAGGCATTGCGCCCTGGGGCATTTACAAAACCTGTGCAAGTTGAGTACATCGAACGTGTGGCTCAAGACGCTTGATCAGCTTAAATAGCTTTTGGTTCATTATGATCCAAAAGCTAAATTCGAGCTTCTTCAGGATACGACTGTTTACAAAAAATGACATTAACATCAACTAGTGCATTGTTTTTAAAGTGTATTTTGCTTTTTATTGATGTTGGAGCATTTTTTGAAAATCACAGCAACATTATATTGGTCAATGTTGCTGTACAGGTTAGGAAGTATTTAGAACATGATGATCTAAATGCTTCTATCGCTGTACATATGAGGTCAATATGATTTCTCAATTAAGCAAAAGTATTCGTCAGTACATGTTAGTGACGTTTAACTATTGGAACTTTACGGTGACCGATGGCGCACTGCGTATGCTGGTGGTGCTCTATTTTCATGACTTAGGTTATTCCACGTTAGCTATTGCCTCACTGTTTCTTTTCTATGAATTTTTTGGTGTGGTGACAAACCTGGTTGGTGGTTGGTTGGGCGCAAGGTTAGGCCTAAATAAAACCATGAACATTGGTTTAGCGATGCAAGTGTTTGCGTTGCTGATGCTCGCAGTACCAAATGCATGGCTGACCATTCCTTGGGTGATGGCAGCGCAAGCTCTGTCGGGGATTGCCAAAGATCTGAACAAAATGAGTGCTAAGAGCGCGATTAAAACGCTAGTACCAGACGAGCAGCAAGGTGCGCTCTACAAATGGGTAGCGATTTTAACTGGCTCGAAGAATGCACTCAAAGGAGCGGGCTTTTTTGTTGGCGGCTTGCTGCTGTCTTGGGTGGGTTTTCAAAACTCGATGTTTATTATGGCGGGTGTACTTACATTAGTGTTTGTTTGCAGCATGATCTGGCTAGAAGCGGACATGGGTAAAGCAAAGAGTAAACCTAAGTTTCGCCAAATATTCTCCAAGTCTGAATCGATAAACATTTTATCCGCAGCTCGCATGTTCTTATTCGGTGCTCGTGATGTGTGGTTTGTCGTTGCTCTGCCTATTTATCTTGGTAGCGTGTTTGGCTGGGATCACTTGTGGGTTGGTAGCTTTCTCGCTGCGTGGGTCATTGCTTATGGGTTTGTGCAAGGCATTGCGCCGCGTATTACTGGCAAAGCGCAAGGTCGTGTGCCTGATGGTAGTGCAGCATTGGTGTGGGCAGGAGTCCTAGCGTTAATTACGGCTGGTATTGCTTATGGTGTGCAAATCGGTTGGCAGCCTGAATTGGTGATTGTGGTAGGTTTGATGATTTTTGGCGCTGTGTTTGCCATTAACTCTTCGCTGCACTCGTACTTGATAGTGAGCTACGCTAAAGGCGATGGCGTCTCGTTGGATGTTGGTTTTTATTACATGGCCAATGCGATGGGACGTTTGATTGGCACGGTATTATCGGGTTGGATCTACCAAGAGGCTGGTCTTGCAGCGTGCTTATGGGTTTCTTTTGCTTTCTTGGCACTGACGACGCTGATTTCAATTAAGTTGCCAAAAGCTGATGTTGCTACTGCGTAACTATCCCCAGTATCGCTATCTGTAGATGGTATAAATGGCTCCAAATCGGAGCCATTTTTGTTTCTTATGCGCCGTTTGCTGTAATCAGATTGTGTCGGTTTGGCATCGAGAGTGAATACTGATGCTTGGTTTTTGGTTCTCGTTAAGTGATTAGAGTGGTGATGAAATCCCCGTTGTAGGTCATTGTTGAGTTAAAAATAAGCAAAAACAGATTGTTAACCATTTCACTGGTTGAGATTTACCCTATGCTATAAACGATAAGCGACTCAAAGTAGGGAAAGGTATGAGAGAAAGGGTTCTGTTTTTTGATTTATTGCGCTGCTTCGCAGCGGTAGCAGTGATCGCCATTCACGTCTTGGCACCGTATCGAAATGAGTTAGGAGTGATTCCATTTGACCAATGGCTGACAGCGGTAGGCGTGAATAGCGTAACCCGCTGGGCAGTGCCAGTTTTTATTTTGATCACCGGAGCGCTAATGCTCAGTGACACTCGACCATTTGACGGTAAGTATTATATCAAAAGGCGTTTGGGCAAAGTTTTAGTTCCATTTCTTATTTGGTCGATGTTTTATGCATACCTTTCAGGCTGGACTTCTCAAGGCTTTGATTTTGAAACCGTAAAAGAGGTATTAAGCAATAGCCCATTCCACGCAACGTATTACCATCTCGGCTTTTTCTATTACTTTATACCACTGTATTTTGTGATTCCGCTGTTTCAATGGATGGTACGCAACGTGGATGACAACGTCTTGTATACCTATCTCGCATTTTGGCTTTTCACCAGCACACTGTTCTTGTTCAAGATTGATGGCCCTTGGAGTAATCAGATGTGGCTTTATATGGGTTACCTTCCACTGGGGTATGTTTTATTTCAAAAGGTACCTTCGAATCGCTCTATGGTGACCTTATTTGTTGGGCTAGGACTCGTGGCGTTGGCAGTGACCTTTACGATGGTTGTGACAAATAGCTTAGAGGCGGAGAAGTATACGGTTGGGCGCTGGCTCTCTTATAAAACACTGAATGTGATTCTAGCGGCTTCGATGATTTTTATGATCGGGCGTTACTTCGGTGAAGGCTTATCACCAAAAGTACAAAAAGTGGTTAGTGTGATCAGTCAGCACAGCTTAGGGATTTACTTACTTCACCCTATTTTCTTATGGCCGATGAAAGAGTTCGGTTGGTACACAGGACATCCTGCGTGGGTGATTCCAGTCTGGATCGTTCTAAGTGGAGCTGGAGCCTTGGCGATGAGCTATCTCTTTTCTCTTTCTGCCAAGACTCGTTGGTTACTGCCTTAACGTTTGATAGCGAAGTGAAGGAACTTGTTGCCGCGATAGGTCAGTGTTCCCTTATCTCCAGGGTTGAGTGCATGGTAGTAATGCACTCCAATTTGGAATTCACGCTTTGGACCGATAGAACCACGTTGAACGTAAATCCAATACTCTTGATCGTCTTGACCTGGTGGTGCGTTTGGTATGTCTATCGCTTGTTTATCTAAAACCGTTACCTGCGCGCTTTGCTCTGGAGCGTCTTCGCCCACATAGTGCTTACTATAAAAACGGAAAAACACCCACGCGCCCAAGGCAATAAGGGTGAATAGGGCGACAATAAGTGAGATTGGCATATTAACCTCCAATGTTTTATCGGGTCCCATTCTACAGAACTCGCTGACGAAACGATGAGTTGAGGTAGCTTATTCATAATCTAATGAAAGGGATATGGAGATTATTCGGCGCACTTCACGATTTATCTTAATGATGCATGATGAAATCGTCGCTTCATCTGCAAGCGAAGTCACTAAAGCTGAACGAAGCGGCTTTCACTTGTTAGGCTATATGAGCTCAAGGGCACAAATTGAAAGTAAAATTGCACTTAACGGCTCGAAAAAGCTCTAAATTTATAGAAGAATAAAAATAATGAACATAGGAAGGGTCTGGTAAGGAGGGTTACGATGTCAGATATTGAAAAAGTAGTCATGCGTACCCGAACGATCGAAAAACTTTTGCGTACTCAGTACCATGCAGAAGGTAAAGGGTTGCACCAACTTATTAATAGTTGTGAAGAACGTTTACCGCATGACGTGATAGCAAAGCTTCGATTCATCGCAACCGTGCGTAACAAAGTGGTGCACGAAGACGATTACAAGCTGGATGATCGTAAAGGCTTTATGGCGGCATGTGATGCTTGTGAAAAAGAGCTGACACCAAGAAGCTCTCGCTTTATTTGGCGTACAGCAATTTTGCTAATGACGTTGATTACGCTGGCCGCTCTTGGTTTCTACTATATGCACTGGGATATTTTGTCTAAGCACATTCAGTAGAGCTATACAGATAAATAAAAAAGGACGCATTTGCGTCCTTTTTTATTTTAAATCATTGGGTTAGTACATCATTGGCAGTGTCATTAAACCCACAACCACTGCAATCATAACCAGCCCTTGTTTTTGAGAAGATGAAATCATAACACTACCCCTTAATCTTTGATGAACTCGATGAATTTAATATAGCACTGTTTTTGGGGTTTGATCAACATATGCTCGTTAATCTTTTCAAAAACCACACTTAACTTGTCTGGTTTTACGTGATTATGACTAATGAAACTATGTTTTTTGTCCTGTATTTAAAGTGTTCACATTGTTTTGTTTTTATCCTTTTTGGTTTTAAGTGTTTGATTTTATAATGTTAAATGGTTTGTGGTGTTGGCTTTGTAATTGTTTTTTGCTTCGAATGGTATGTTGGGTCTTTATTTTGTCTGTATTTCTCAAAAATTGAGAAAATTAAAAAATGTGCTATGAGGTTGCATCGTCAAATCGAAAGCATGGAGTGAGATTTTCTTACCTTATGAGAAAATATGGGCTTCAAAAGTGTTTAGTGATTTTATGGTTTATGAAGTCCGCACTTTTATCTGTTATTGAAATTATGATTTTATTTATCATTGACTTACTTTTCTTGTCTGATGTTTTTTTTACTGAATTAAGGTCAGTTTTCTTAGTTTTTACCCCTAATCATCAGTAGTTCCTCCTCTCTTAGAGCGCTACTTAGACTATTTTCTATTTTGTGCCTGTTATTTATTCTTGTTGCCTGCATTACATACATCCTGGTGGTTTAATCGTCAGTTTGTGAAATGGCGGCTTACCTGGAGCACTTATCTGTTTTTCAGTTAAATAGTTTTAGAAAGCGCTGGTTATTGTGTCGTGTGATTTGATGGGTTCGGCTGATGAGCAAAGCTTGGCCCCAATGTTTAGTGGCATTATTCAGGCTCATCGGCTTTATTATTACGTAGGCTGAGGGTTACAAAATGTTTCGAATCGCTAGCGAGATCCAACTTTCGTAGATTGTGTCTTTACATCAAAACTGGTCTACCTAGACTAGCGGCGAGTTTAAGTAAAAGGTGTATACTGCATGTGGAGTTGGCTGGCGATAGGGCTATCAGGTGTGTATTCCGTGTTGGGAGCAAAGCAAGCTAACCCGACACAATCCCTCGTGTTTAAAATCTTTACTCTGCTACTTCTTCTTGTGTTGGTGTTAACTCAAGGTGCATCCGCAACATATACCTACTGGATTGCGGGTGGGCTTATTGTGTCTATGGTGGCAGATACGCTGCACTCGTTTAAAACTCGTAAGCTAATCTATTTTACGGCTTATTTGGTTGCCCAGGTATGCTACAGCAAGTCATTTTGGGTGCAGCTTAATGGTGAGATTGTCTGGTGGCTGTTGGCCCTGCTGCTTGCAGCGAGTATCGTGGCGTTCTTTTTGTTGCTACCTCAACTCGACTCTCTGGTATTCCCCGTTGTGATCATGGGGATGATGCTGGTTCAACTTGCTTGGGCAGCCGGTGAAGTTTGGTTACAAGTGCCGAGTTACGCCAATGCTATCGGCTTTAGCGGAACCTTAGTTCTGATCTATTCGGCGCTGGCATACGCGATACACGGTTATCGAAAACCGATGAAACACGCCTATTTGTGGGTGAGTGGTAGTTACTTTTTTGCTCATGCCCTCATTGTTGCCTCAATCATTTACTAATTTAAGTCAAAGCAGCTCTTGAGGATTTCAGTAAACTGAACGCATTGTTCTTAATAACTGGAGTCAATAATGAGTGAAATCCATGCTCACGAGCTGCTAAACCTACTTAGAGAAACACCAATGGATCGCGAAGCCCTCACACAGCACTTTGGCGCTAGCGTTCGCTTTCACACCTGTAAACTGAATGATCTAGACTTAGATGCATTACTAGCATTTTTGCTCAAGCGCGACAAAATTCGTGAGCTTGAAGGTAAGTTTGTGGTCAATATGGCGCGAGTTTGCAATCACTAAACGGCGGCTAAGATCGAGGGTGACTATGGTGTTTTCGCCCTCAGTCATATACTCATGTTGTCAGTTTGCTATACACTGGCCGCCATTTTTTAGGTGAGGCCAGAATATGGACATTCTTTCTGCAGCGACCATGCTGTTTCTAATCATGGACCCCCTCGGTAACTTGCCGATTGTGTTGTCTATTCTCAAACATATCGATCCCAAGCGTCGTCGTAAGGTATTGATTCGTGAACTACTGTTTGCCTTACTGATCTTGATGCTATTTCTGTTTGCAGGACAAAGCATCTTAAGTTTTTTGCATGTCCAGCCAGAAACGCTCAGCATTTCTGGTGGCATTATTCTCTTCATTATTGCGATTAAGATGATTTTCCCGAGTGCTGGCAGCATCACTGGACTGGCAGCAGGCGAGGAGCCCTTTATTGTTCCGATGGCCATTCCTATGATCGCAGGCCCTTCAGTGATTGCAGCCTTGCTTTTACTGTCTTCGCAACATCCAGAGAAAATGTTGGAAATGTCAGCATCAGTCGTAATTGCGTGGGGCGCAACATTTTTTATACTGATGTTTTATGGCTTCTTTAATCGCTTGTTGGGTGAACGTGGCTTGAAGGCGGTAGAACGCTTAATGGGCTTGTTACTGGTGATGATCTCCACTCAAATGTTCTTAGATGGTGTAAAAAGTTACATTGGGTGACGAACGAAACGCAGAAAAAAGCCGCTCACAAGAGCGGCTTTTTCGTATCTGAGCGATTACATCATGTGTTTACGACGAATATCGAGTAGGGCAAAAATACCAAAAATCAGGATTGAATATTTTTCCCAACTGCTCATTTTTATTTTGTCGCCAAATGCACCAATGAAGATGGCCATTTGTAAACCGTGCATGATGAACAAAAAAGCGGTCATGATGTATAGCGCAATCGCGGCATTGCCGGGAAAGGGCATAAAAATATTTAGGATTAATACTAACCAAACAAAGGCGATAGCCGCTTTGGCCAGCATAATTAGTGCTTTCATTTAAGTATCCTTTTAAATCGAGGCGTTATGCGGAGGTACGTTCGTACAGACGATAGCTCACTTGGCCTGCTGTTTTTTCTCGATGTAATTGCCAGTTTTCTGGTAAGTCGGCAATATTGAGTTCTTTTTCTGTTTCAATATAAATCATCGCATCTTCCGCGAGCCAGCCATTTTGTTCTAGCAGAGCCACGGTCTCATCCAATAGACCTTTGCGAAACGGTGGGTCAATAAACACCACATGATGAGCAGAACCCGGTTGCTTCAAAAAACTCAGTGCGTCGGTATTTACCACTTGGATGTTGTTCGCGTTAAGAGAGGCAATATTCTTTTGTAACTGTTGGAAAGCTTGTGGGTTTAGCTCAACCATGGTCACTTGCTCTGCTTGGCGCGAAGCTGACTCAAATCCCAAGCCGCCAGAGCCAGCAAACAAGTCGAGACATTTTGCCTGTGGTACATCTTGAGCTAACCAGTTAAACAGCGTTTCTTTGACGCGATCGGTCGTGGGGCGTAAGCCTTCAGCATCGTGTACAGGAAGTTTTCTGCCTCTCCATAAGCCACTAATAATGCGAACAAAGCCCGTTGTTGGCTTTTTTTGTGATGAGTTTTGCTG
>NZ_JAWOTS010000054.1:0-10510 GCF_033338975.1 Vibrio sp. Vb0349
GAAGTGAAACGAAATAGCGCCGATGGTAGTGTGGGGCTTCCCCATGTGAGAGTAGGACATCGCCAGGCTTTAAATTTAAGAAGCCCGCTCGAAAGAGCGGGCTTTTTTGCATCTATAGCGTTTTAAAATTAGCTCACTTTATACCTAAAAAGTGGTCATTTACGGTGCGATATATTTGCTCTCTGCAACCTTCCAAAAGGCTTTAACAAGCGGATTTTCCAACTGAGTTTTGTTGCAGCAAACACCAAGTTTAAAAGGTTTAATTGGTAAGACTTTTAAACGATTTATCTTTTCTCTTACTGGACTGTTGTTGATTACAACATCAGGTGCGATACCTACTCCACATCCCAATGCAACCATACTTACGATGGCTTCATGTCCGGAGGTTTGTGCGTAGATCTTTGGCTTTATTTTCATTTGTTTGAGCCAAGTATTGGCCCTGTCCCTTGCCGTTCCTGCTTCTGGGAGTATGAATGGAATGACCGACCAGTCTGGTTTTTCTTTTTGTAGCTCTTCAGCAAACGCACTAACCCCAACAGGTACGATGACAGAAAGTGGGATTTCACTGATCGTTTCAAATGCGATTTTATTTGGCATCTGTTCTGACTTGGCTGATATGGCAATATCGGCTTCATCTGCTAGTATTTTGTCGATCGCTTGAGCTGGATCGCCGGTTGATAGTTTGAACTCAATGAAAGGGTTCTGAATACGAAAGTCAGAGATTAGCTCCGGAAGATGGCTGTAGCTTGCAGTAACAGAACAAAAGAGACGGATTTCTCCTTTCAATTCATCCTCGGTTCCTTTCAGGTGACTCTGATACTGCTGCCATTCGCCAAGAATCTTTAAGGCGACTGGGACTAGCTTTTTACCTTGGATAGTTAAATCAACGCTACGGTTGTCGCGTAAAAACAATTGTTGGCTGGTTTCCTCCTCTAATTTTTGTATCTGTCGGCTTAAGGCTGAAGGGCTAATATGCATTGCCGCTGCGGTCTTGGCGAAACTTTTACTCTCACAGAGATGAATGAAAAGTTGCAGGCTTTTGATATTCATTAAATTTTCATTTCCATGTTGCATAAATTGCAATAACTAATTGTGAATATATCACTTTAAGCAATCTCATGTCTGTTTTAGTATGAAGTTACTCGGTAAGGCAATTACTGACCTCAATGGAAGAATCTCAAAGGAGCACCCAGATGGCTAATTATTTCAATACCCTAAACTTGCGCGAGCAGTTGGACCAATTAGGTCGTTGTCGTTTTATGGACCGCAGTGAGTTCGCTTCAGAAGCGGATTATCTGAAAGGTAAGAAAGTAGTCATTGTAGGTTGTGGTGCTCAAGGTCTTAACCAAGGTCTGAACATGCGCGACTCTGGTCTAGACGTTGCTTATGCGCTTCGCCAAGCCGCGATTGATGAGCAACGCCAGTCATTCAAAAACGCAAAAGACAATGGTTTTGAGGTAGGTAGCTACGAAACGCTAATTCCACAAGCTGATCTAGTAGTAAACCTTACTCCAGATAAGCAGCACACAAACGTTGTTGAGACGGTAATGCCGTTAATGAAAGAAGGCGCAGCACTAGGCTACTCTCACGGTTTCAACGTTGTTGAAGAAGGCATGCAAATCCGTAAAGACCTAACGGTAGTAATGGTTGCACCTAAATGTCCAGGTACGGAAGTTCGTGAAGAATACAAGCGCGGTTTCGGTGTACCGACTCTTATCGCTGTTCACCCAGAGAACGACCCAAAAGGTGAAGGTTGGGATATCGCGAAAGCTTGGGCTGCAGCAACAGGTGGTCACCGTGCAGGTTGTCTAGAGTCTTCTTTTGTTGCTGAGGTGAAATCTGACCTAATGGGTGAGCAAACTATCCTTTGTGGCATGCTACAGGCTGGCTCTATCGTATGTTACGAGAAGATGATTGCTGATGGTATCGATCCTGGCTACGCTGGTAAGCTTCTTCAATACGGTTGGGAAACCATCACTGAAGCACTGAAGTTTGGTGGTATCACTCACATGATGGATCGCCTAACTAACCCTGCAAAAGTGAAAGCATTTGAGCTTTCTGAAGAGCTAAAAGAACTGATGCGTCCGCTATACAACAAGCACATGGATGACATCATCACCGGTCACTTCTCTAGCACTATGATGGCTGACTGGGCAAACGACGATGCAAATCTACTAGGCTGGCGTGCAGAAACAGGTGAAACTGCTTTCGAAAACTACCCAGAAACTGACGTAGAAATCTCTGAGCAAGAGTACTTCGATAACGGTATCTTGATGGTTGCTATGGTTCGTGCGGGTGTTGAGCTAGCATTCGAAGCGATGACGGCATCTGGCATCATCGATGAGTCTGCTTACTACGAGTCTCTACACGAGCTGCCACTTATCGCAAACACTATCGCACGTAAGCGTTTATACGAGATGAACGTGGTTATCTCAGACACTGCGGAATACGGTAACTACCTGTTCGCTAACGTAGCAACGCCGCTTCTACGTGAGAAGTTTATGCCAGCCGTAAATACTGACGTAATTGGTAAAGGTTTAGGTGAAACGTCTAACCAAGTGGATAACGCGACTCTTATCGCTGTGAATGAAACAATCCGTAACCACCCTGTAGAGTACATCGGTGAAGAGCTACGTGGTTACATGACTGATATGAAGCGTATCGCGGTGGGCGGCTAAATGACTGGCCTTAAGGCTCCATTTCGGTGTCGAAGGTGCTCGTTTACTATCGTAAAGTCCGCGCCTTCTCCTAGAAATGAAACCTTAATACAGCGTAATTTACTTAGTCTCAAGTAACGCAGTAGATAAACTCCAGGCAGACTGGAGTGATAAATACAAAATAAAACACAACATCTAATCAAAAGGCTTGGTCGCCGTTGACCAAGCCTTTTTGTTTTTAGCCGATTTATCTGCGCGCCGATAAGAAAAACGCTCCTTTGTGAGGAGCGCTTTGATACTTATTTTTCAGCAAGCTTTTCTTCAAGTTGCGCCAACTTCTGTTCCATTTCTGTTAGCTTTTGACGTGTACGTAGTAAAACTTGAGTTTGAACATCAAACTCTTCGCGACTTACAACATCTAGCTTGTTTAGCTGGCCTTGGATTACTTGACGAACTTTCTGATCGACATCAGAGCCCAATTCTTTTACAGGTTGAGGCATTGAGTCGTGAATCTGTTTAGCAATTTGCTCTAATTTCTTTGGGTCAAACATAGTGGCTAAAACTCCTTTTGATTTGTCCTCATTTTAAGTAAATGATACGTGAAAGTCGCCACTTAGATGGCAAAAAAGAGAGCGGCAATAAAAAAGGCCACCGAAGTGACCTTTTTGAATGCCTTAATAGCTTATCTGTTATCCGCTAATTCACGATGAGCTGCTTTCGCCTCGTCAACTCGCGCTAACTTCTCCAAGTCTTTGTCTTCAACAAATACTGGCAGAGGTTTGTGTTTTTCAGCTAGGTAGCTGTAAATCACAGGTAGTACGAATAGTGTGAACAGTGTACCAATTGCAAGGCCAGCAACGATGACGATACCGATACTGAAACGTTGCGCGGCACCTGCACCTGTTGCGTACATCAGCGGGATCAGACCTGCGATCATCGCTGCAGTGGTCATTAGGATAGGGCGAAGACGCACTTTCGCAGCTTCCATCACCGCATCAATACGAGACAGTTTATTATGTAACTGCTCTTCTTTGGCGACTTCACAGATCAAGATACCGTGCTTGGTTATTAGGCCGACCAGCGTTATCAAACCAACCTGCGAGTAGATGTTCATCGAGGCCGTACCCCAGGCCAATGCGATCAAGGCACCACATATTGCCAGAGGTACAGATACCATGATGACAATAGGATCGCGGAGTGATTCAAATTGAATCGCCAGAACGAGGAAGATGATCGCAAGTGCAAGACCGAAGGTTGCATACAAGGCACTACCTTCCGTTACAAACTGACGAGATTCGCCCATGTAATCGTGGTTATATCCTGCAGGCAGTTTGGTTTGTGCAATATTCTCAAACCAGTCGATTGCGTCACCCATAGCAACACTAGGCGACGGTACTGCACCCACAGTCGCTGAGTTTAGCTGGTTGAAGTGTGGCAAAGAGCGAGGCTCAGCCACCACATCAATGGTAATCAGACTGCCTAATGGAACCGCTTTACCATCCACAGAGCGTACATAGTAGTTCTTCATCGATTCTGGGTTTAGACGCCATTTACGCTCAACTTGAGGGATCACCTCATACGAGCGGCCATTCAGGTCGATTCGGTTTACATAACCATCTGCCATCATCGTGCTGAGGGTGATGCCAATGTCTTGCATAGTCACACCGTAGGCACCCGCTTTGTCTTTATCGATCTTGATCTTCATCGTTGCTGAATCGTAGTTCAAATCCAGGTCGGAATAGACAAACATTGGGCTACTTGCAACATCGGTTAGAATATCGCTAGCGATAGTAAACAAGCTCTCGAAGCTATTTGGTGTTGTTATTACAAACTGAACAGGTAGACCTGAGCCTGCACCTGGAAGCTCTGGCATTTGGAATGCAGTGACAGACATACCAGGTACACTTGATACTAGGCCACCCACACGTTTCGTGATTTCAGATTGGCTTGCCTCTCGTTCACTCCAAGGCTTCAATGTTGCTAGGCCAAACGCTTGGTTTGAGTTTGGTACACCATTAAAGACCTGCGCGTATTCCACCTCCGGTTGATCTGAGAGTATTTGGTTTACGTCATCCATGGTATTTTGGATATAGTCCAAGTTCGCGTTTGATGGGGCGGTACCCATCAGCATGACCACACCTTTATCTTCAGATGGTGCTAGTTCGCTAGGAATAAACTTGAACAAGACCGGTAAGCTTGCAAATACAATGATTGCAAACGCAATAACAACCGGACGATGAGCCATTACCGCTTTCAACATGCCTTCGTAACGAGTGGTCATGCCATCAAGGATATGGTGAACTTTTTGCTCAAACTTGCTTGGCTTCTCGTTCGCCTTCAGCATCTTCGAACACATCATTGGTGATAGTGTCAAAGCGATGATGCCGGATACGAATACTGAACCTGCCAGTGTCAAAGCGAACTCTTTGAACAATGAACCGGTGATACCACCCATCAATGCGATTGGCGCGTACACTGCACCTAGCGTCAATGTCATCGCGATAACTGGAACCGCAATTTCACGCGTACCAATGATTGCAGCTCGGAATGGCGATTCCCCTTCTTTGATGTGACGGTCAACGTTTTCTAGTACAACGATCGCGTCATCCACCACCAGACCGATGGCAAGCACCATCGCCAGTAGCGTCATCAAGTTCCAAGAGAAACCCATTGCCTGCATCACCATTGCCACACCAATCAATGAAAGTGGAATGGTCACGATAGGAATGATTACCGCGCGGAATGAACCTAGGAACAGTGTGATAACCACAAGTACGATTACTGCTGCTTCAAGAATCGTTTTCACTACTTCGTGAATCGATTCGTTGATGGCGATAGTTGAGTCGTACATTACGTTCATTTTGATGTTACTTGGTAGGTTGCGCTCAAGCTGAGGCAACAGTTCAAGTACGTCTGCTGCAATGTTGATTGGGTTAGCACTTGGCGCTGCGTTGATCGCTGCAACCACAGCTTCTTGACCGTTTGCACTTGCGCGATAAACGTCGTGACTCTTCTCTAGCGTTACTTTAGCGATATCACCTAGGCGGATGACATCCCCTTCACCAGTTTTCACGACCAATGCTTCAAGTTCAGCAACGTTTGATACCTGAGTATCTGCGCTACCGTTATAAAGCACGAACTCACCCGTCGCTTGACCGGTTGCAGATTGGTAGTTGTTGGCGTTAAGAACGCTCATCACATCGGTTGCGGTCAACTTCAAAGCGCCCATTTTGGCAGGATCTAGCCATACGCGCAGTGCGTACTTCATACCACCATACAGGTCAACTTTGGACACACCGTTTACGGTGAACAACTGCGGGTTGATTACACGCTCAAGGTAGTCAGTGATCTGGCTTGAAGATAACTCGTCACTCGTAAAGCCGATGTACAGTACCGCCGTTGTCGAACCTGTCGACATGGTTACGGTTGGGTCTTCGGCTTCTTTTGGTAGCTGTGAACGTACCGAGTTGGTTTTCGCCAGAATGTCAGACAACGCCGCATTTGGATCAGTATTCAACTTCATGTTTACAGTAATGGTCGATTTACCCAGTACCGATTGCGAAGTCATGTAATCAATATTATCGGCTTGCGCTACCGCTTGCTCCAATGGCTGAGTAATAAAGCCTTGGATCAAGTTGGCACTTGCACCGTAGTAACTGGTGGTCACGGTGACCACCGTATTCGTCATTTCAGGGTATTCACGAACCTGCATTTTGAACACCGCTTGCAAACCAAGCAATGCAATCAAAAAGCTGATCGATACCGCTAAAACTGGACGTTTTATAAAAACATCTGTAAAGCGCATGATGCCTCCAACTTAAAGCATTGGTGTTTCAGCAGGTGGGGTAGTTGCATCGCTTTCGACAATGCTTACTTTCGCATGGTTACTCAAACGGACTTGACCCGAAGTCACCACTACATCACCTGGCTTCACGCCTTCTAGAATGTGTGCGATATCTTTAGAGCGTTCGCCAACTTTTACCACATGCTGCTTAACGCGTTTTTCGCCATCTTCTTCTGTTACGATGTAAACATTGTCGCCATACAGCGTAAATGTGATCGCGGTTTGAGGTAGAGTGACCTGATTTTCTAATTTAGGCAGAATGATGTTTGCACGCGCGAACATACCACTACGTAGTTTGCCGTCACTGTTAGGGATATCCGCTTGAACTTGAATCAAACCACTTTGTACGTTTACAGCTGGTTCAATCGCAGAAATAGACCCTTTGAAAGGTTGGTCTGGATAAGCGTCAACAAAGATATCCACTTCTTGATCGATATTGATACGTGAAATATCGGTTTGTGGCACGGTGAAGCGCAAGCGCATCACGCTGGTATCTTCAAGGCGAACGATATCGGTGCCCGCCTGTAGGTACTGACCGAGGTACACGTTACGAATACCTACCACACCATCAAATGGCGCTTTGATTTCGCGTCGGTCGATGGTTGCTTTCAGGCTTTCAATATCCGCTTTTAAGGAGAAGTAGTTTGCTTCTGCTTCGTCATACGCTTCTTTAGAAATAGAGCCTTTTTTGAATAGGCCTTGGTAGCGTTTGTATTTCGCTTCTGCCGCTGGCAACTTAGCTTGCGAGCTCTTCAAATTTGCTTTTTCGACTTCAGAATCAAGCAACACTAATGGCTGACCCGATTTAACTTGAGTACCGGAATCAAACGCGATTTTATCGATAACACCGCTGGTCTCATTTGCTACCGTCACGCCTTGGTTTGGCTCGATAAAACCAATTGCCTCGATGACTGGTACCCAATCCACCGCTTGCACTTCTGTCACGGTTACTGGGAACTCAGGTTCAGGACGGTTTGCCATGTATTCAGCGATCTTTTGTTGCTTAAATAAATTGAAACCTATCACGCTGCCGAACAAGAGAACGGCGATAAGTAACATAAAGAAAGTCCACTTTTTCATTCTATTAAGAACTCCAAGTTAGTGTTTAATAATTGCATCCCAACTGGCTTCAATAGCGGCCTCTAATGCCGTCTTATCCAGTTGATAAAATCCCAAAGCGTGTTTCCGAGCAAGTGCAACACTTGCCTCAAAACTCAATCCAGAAAGTACTTCGTTATCGAGAAGCTTGAATACTCCCTCGTCTTTGCCCTGATTGAAAAGAAGATCTACTTGGGCAAACATTTGTCTCTCAAGTTCCCGAGCTTTGCTACTATTTGAACAGGGTAAAGACTCATATTGGACTCGGTTGCTGATCGCACTTAAGTTCGAGCTCGCTAGATTCCAAATATTGAGCCACATGGTTCGATAACGCTGTTTTAAAGGCATCTCTTCACTAACACCTAGTTGCACCGCAGTAGCAACACGCTTAGCAACGTTAAGGCGTAGTTCCTCTAAAAGATGTTCTTTATCTGAGAAATAACGGTAAATCGTCCCTGCTGCGACACCTGCCTCATTGGCGAGCTTTTGCATGGAAAGCCCTTGAAAGCCAGATTCAGCAATGAGTTGTTCAGCAGCGACTAAGATTTGTTCTCGTTTATCTACAGCAGGGTTATCCTTCATAATGTCACCCTTTAGTGAATGAACGTTCATTCATTATAGCTTAAATACCCGCCATTTATGCAACAGAATATTGCACTTAATTGGTGTAAAAATTACAAGAAATCAGCATAGCTTTCACGAGGCCACCCCTTTATCATAGGCGCCACATTCATCACCCGCAGAGAATTTCTATGAAGCTGAACCCTAGTCAAGATGAAGCCGTGAAATACGTGTCTGGTCCATGCCTAGTGCTAGCTGGTGCTGGCTCGGGCAAAACTCGTGTTATTACCAATAAAATCGCTTATCTGGTTCAGCAATGTGGTTACAAAGCGCGTAACATTGCGGCGGTGACGTTTACCAACAAAGCGGCACGTGAAATGAAGGAGCGTGTAGGTCAAACGTTAGGGAAAGGTGAGTCTAAAGGTTTGATGGTATCAACATTCCACACTTTAGGATTGAACATCATCAAGCGTGAGTACAAGCATTTAGGGTTGAAAGCGGGCTTCTCACTGTTTGATGACCAAGACCAGCTAGCGCTGCTCAAAGAACTTACCGAAAAGCAGCTTGATGGTGATAAAGATCTGCTACGTCAGCTTCTGAGTTGTATTTCCAACTGGAAAAACGACATGTTGACGCCAGAGCAAGCCAAAGCGCGTGCGCAAGGTGAACAGCAACAATTGTTTGCGTTCTGTTTTGATATGTACCAAAAGCAAATGAAAGCCTATAACGCGCTTGATTTTGATGACCTAATTTTGATGCCCGTTTTACTCTTACGTAATCATGAAGACGTTCGTCAGCGTTGGCAGAATCGTATCCGTTACCTACTGGTTGATGAGTATCAAGATACCAACACTAGTCAGTATGAGCTGGTCAAATTAATCGTCGGAGAACGTGGGCGATTGACGGTTGTAGGGGATGACGATCAGTCTATTTATTCATGGCGTGGTGCGAAACCTCAGAACCTCGTGTTGCTGGGTGAAGATTATCCGAATTTGCGTTTGATTAAGCTAGAGCAAAACTACCGTTCAACGAGTCGAATCCTGCGTGCGGCCAACATTTTGATAGCTAACAACCCTCACGTCTATGAGAAGTCCTTGTTCTCTGAAATTCCTGACGGTGAAAAACTCAAAGTGTTGTTGGCTAAAAATGAAGAGCACGAAGCAGAGCGCGTGACGGGTGAACTAATAGCGCATAAGTTCCTAAACCGTACCGAATATAAAGATTATGCGATTCTATATCGTGGTAACCACCAATCACGTTTGATTGAAAAGTCTCTGATGCAAAACCGTGTACCGTATAAAATTTCTGGCGGCACCTCGTTTTTTGCACGCGCAGAGATTAAAGACATCATGGCGTATTTGCGCGTTTTGGTTAATCCGGATGACGACAATGCATTTTTGCGCATTGTGAATACTCCACGACGTGAAATTGGCCCAGTAACGTTAGAGAAGTTAGGCAGTTATGCCAATATGCGAGGGAAGAGCCTGTTTGAGTCGAGCTTTGAAATGGGGCTCGAACAGCACCTAACGGGACGTGGCCTAGAAAACCTGCGTCGTTTCACCCAATGGCTAGTGGCGATTGCTGATCAAGCTGAGCGTGGTGATACCGTCGAAGCGGTTCGTTCGCTAGTTCGTGATATCCATTATGAAGATTGGCTATACGAAACTTCAGCAAGTCCGAAAGCCGCTGAAATGCGAATGAAGAACGTTTCTGATCTTTATTCATGGATAGTGGCGGACCTAGAGGGTGACAACTACGATCAAGAAGAGAAAACGTTAAAAGAAGTCGTTCAACGTTTGACCTTGCGTGACATGATGGAGCGCGGTGAAGAAGATGAAGACAGTGATGCAGTACAACTGATGACCTTGCACGCATCAAAAGGCCTTGAGTTCCCATATGTATACTTAATTGGGTCCGAAGAAGGTATTTTACCGCACCAAACCAGTATTGATGAAGATAACGTGGAAGAAGAGCGTCGCCTGATGTACGTTGGTATTACTCGCGCGCAACGTGAACTGACTTTCACTATGTGCAAAGAGCGTCGGCAGTTCGGCGAGTTGATCAAACCGACTCAAAGCCGCTTTTTGGATGAGTTGCCATTTGATGACGTTGAATGGGAAGTAAACAAAAAGCCAGTATCAGCAGAAGAGCGTATGGCGAAAGGTCAAGCACACATTGCCAATATTCGAGCAATGTTTAAGAAGTAAAGTAACCTTGTTCTCACTGACTAAAAACAAAAAGGCTTGCCAACTGGCAAGCCTTTTTCGTTGATGTCTGTGCCGTCCTAAATAAGGTTGACACTTTCCACCCCCAAAATTGGAGAGTGTTATGAAATCAACAACTAAAAGAA
>NZ_JAWOTS010000055.1:0-10410 GCF_033338975.1 Vibrio sp. Vb0349
GTGACTTTCGTCTCACTCCGTGTCGGTGGATGCGCAGTATAGGGGGTTGAGAAATTAGTACAAGCGTTTTTTGCAAAAAAACTTTCAACCGAACAAATAACGAGCATTCTGCATAGATACTCAACGATCTTGTCTAATATTTCGGGTTGCAGAGGATCTTTTCATGATGAAACACCTGACTTCTGCATTAAAAGATCGCCGATTTCTTTGTGATTTTGATTGCTGATCTTATCTCTCTTGGTTCTTTTTTCTCTTTCTATCTATATAAAGACGAAAAAAGAGCAGAACGATGACGAACTGCTCTTTTGGTCTTTGCTTTTTATTTGGGGTACTTCAGGTGAAGTCTTGGAAAAGTGTTTCTTCTATATATAGAAGAAAAGATCAGAGCATCCTTGCCCTTCTCTTTACGACAGATGAGTTAGGGGTATATCTAAATGTCGTTATTGTTCGATGACGCATTGAGCTCGTAAGAGTGGAGCATGCTTGCATTCCCAATGGCGTCATCTTCGAGAGGAACTTAGTTCTTCAATACTTTTACGGTGTAACTACCATCTTTTTGTTGGTATAGACCGTGGATGTCGGTTTCGAAACCTGGGTAATGCGCACCGATCTCACAAAGCATCTCTAGGAAGTCCAGCACAGGGCGAGACTCTTGAGTCACCATTTCACCAGGAAGTACTAGTGGCACACCTGGAGGGTAAGGAAGGATCATGTTCGCACTTACGCGGCCAACCATTTCTTCCAGTTTGATTTCTTCGATGTTGCCACGAAGCTCTTCTTGCCATGCTGCGTGTGGTGTTACTTTCATTTCTGGAAGTACATCGAACGCTTTGTACATTAGCTCAGGTAGGTTGTATTTCTTAGTTAGGTCATGAATCGCTTGTGCTAGTTCTTGAACACGCATGCCTTCATAGAAGCTTGGGTCTTCGTTGTATAGTGAAGGTAGGAAGCTCTTGATGGTTAGGTTCAAGTCGTAGCCACGTTTAAATTCAGTTAGGCCGCGTAGCAATTGCATTGCTTTTGATTTGTCGATACCGATTGAGAATAGGAACAACAAGTTGTATGGACCTGTTTTCTCTACCACGATGCCGCGCTCGTCTAGGAATTTAGCCACCAGCGAAGCAGGAATACCTGATTCTTCTAGTTCGCCTTCTTTATTCATCCCAGGAGTCAGTAGCGTTACTTTGATTGGATCAAGATACATGTGGTTGTCATCCATGTTCTTGAAGCCATGCCATGTGTCGCTAGGATCTAGTTTCCAACATTCTGTGGTATCGATGTTTTCTGGTTGCCATACATCGAAGAACCAGCTGTCGCTTTCTGCTTCTAGACGTTTGATCTCTTTACGGAAGCGGATTGCGCGATCGATAGAGTCTTGCATCAACTTCTTACCAGTGTTGCCGCGCATCATTGCCGCTGCAGTTTCAGTAGAAGCAACAATGCCGTACTGAGGTGAAGTTGAAGTGTGCATCATGAATGCTTCATTGAAAGATTCTTTATCAAAGTCACCTTTCACGTGAATCATTGAAGCTTGTGAGAACGCTGCCAACAGTTTGTGTGTTGATTGTGTTTCGTAGAACACTTTGCCTGGCATCGCTTCACCACTCATACCACATTTACCTTCGTAAATTGGGTTGAAGTTAGTGTAAGGCACCCAAGCACTGTCGAAGTGGATGTGTTTACAATCTAGCGACTCTTTGATGAATTGTGTGTTGTACAACAAGCCATCGTAAGTTGAGTTAGTCACTACTGCGTAAGTTGGTGCTGTTGCACCTGGTGTTTTCGCCACTTTCTCTGCAATGACATCGCGGCTGAATTCGCTTTGTGGAATGCCACCAAGGATGCCGTATGCGTTACGAGTTGGGCGGAAGTAGATTGGTGTCACGTCGCTCATCATCATTAGGTGAGTCAGAGATTTGTGACAGTTACGGTCAATCAGTACTGTGCTGCCAGCAGGTGCTGAGTACATACCAACGATTTTGTTCGATGTAGACGTACCGTTAGTTACGATGTACGAGCTGTCGGCATTGAATGTACGTGCGATGTATTCTTCTGCATCTTTATGTGGACCTGAGTGGTCGAGCAGAGAACCTAGCTCAGGCATTGAGATTGATACGTCCGCTTTAAATGTGTTTGGACCGTAAAAATCGTAGAAGATGCTACCAGCAGGGCTTTTCTGGAATGCAGTACCGCCCATGTGACCTGGAGTACAGAAGGTGTATTTACCTTCTTCTACGTATTTGAATAACGCTTTAGTGAATGGAGGCATGATGGCATCTTTGTATGCCTCAGTCGCTTGGTTGATTTTGATAGCGATGTCGTCAGCCATACCTAAAGCGTACTCGAAGAAGCTCACGTTTAGACGTAGGTCTGTTAGTGAAATGTCTAGAGTAGACTGTTCGTTAGCAAATGCGTGAACAGGCAGTTTTTCGTTGATTTGGCTGATACGTTCACATAGCTCTAGTGAGTATTTATCCCAGTCGAACAGCACACCGCAAATGCGTGGGTTCATCTCAATCATTTTGATCAAGTCTTTATCATCTACTGGGTAAACCACTTCGTAGCCCGCTTTCTCAAGAGCAGCGTGAAGTTGACGAACTGGCTCTTCTTTAAAGAACACACCCATGTGGTTCAAGATAGCGAATATATTCATTTGGACATCTCCAAGGCGAATGAGGGCGCTCTTTGCCATTTACAGACAATGAGTAAAGTGAGCGCCGCGTGAATTTAGGTTTTATGGGCTGGCACCGTAGTGCCAGCGTTTTGGGGATTAGTTGCTTGCTTGGGCAGGCATGTCGTCAGCGTGCATTTTCACGTACTGAGCAAGACCTGCTTTTTTGCTGTAGAACATCAAGATAACTAGAGACACGATGAAGGTTGCTGTTAGCGTACCGCCCTCTGCACCTGCTAGTGCGATGAAGCAGAACAGACAAGCCACACCAGAGAACAGCATTACGAAGCCGTTGCGTGTTGTCATACCTTCGAAGCGAATCAAGTTAATGCTTGAGTAGAAGTAAGGCAGCATAGTTAGTAGAACTGCGTCAGTTGTTAGCTGGTTGAATAGGTCTGATGCGTGTGCTGTTTTAGAGCTGAAGAACATCAGTACAACCATCAGTGCAGTCATCTTGATTGACGCAAGGATTAGACCTTTCTTAGGCACACCGTTTTTGTCAGTTTCGCCGTAGATTTTAGGGAAGTTGCCATCGCTCGCGGCACGTTTACCAGCCTCGCCCACCAGCATCATCCAAGAACCTAGCGAAGTGAAACATGCTAGTGCTGTGAATGCTGATACGAATGGTGCAGTCCAGCTACCGAATAGCTCAGTGGTTGCCAATGCAAATGGCGCACCTGATGCCGCAACTTCTGACGCTGGGAACATGCCGCTGATCATTTGAGTTGATAGGATGTAAATCACACCTGCGATACCAGTACCTAACATAGTTGCTAGTGGTACAGTCCGTTTAGGGTTTTCTACCATACCAGTCGATACCGCTGCTGATTCCACACCTACGAATGACCATAGACAGATAAGAACCGCAGTCACAATCGCATGGCTATCAGTACCCGCAGATACGTTCCAGTTTTGGCTGTAAAGCGCAGTGTCGAAGTGTGTCCAACCAAATGCAGCTGTACCAACAACAGGGATAAGGATAAGAACTAGACCAAGCGTACATAGACGGCTTACCCAGCTACCACCAAGTAGGTTGACGAAAGTGAAGATCCATACCGATGCAATCGTCGCAATACCTGCTGGGATTGGGTTATTAAGCACAGGGAAGAATACTGAAAGGTAAGAAACACCTGTAATGGCAATAGCCAGGTTACCAATCCAGTTCGCGTGGTAATAAAGAACGCCCGTTTGGAAACCAAATACCGGAGACACTTCGCCAGCATAAGCGATAGGACCACCTTCTTGTGGGTTTTTGGTTGCCAGACGAGCGTAAACAAACGCCAGACTCAGTGCACCGACCAAACAGATCAGCCAACTGAAGATTGAAACAGAGCCTACAGAGGCAAGACTAGAAGGTAATAGTGCAATACCACTACCCATCATGTTACCGGCTACGACACCCGTACAGGCAATAAGGCCGATTTTTTTCGCATTCGATGACATAACATCTCCAAATCTATTCTACTCGAGTCAACATGACTCAAACTGAATGGTTATTAGCGAGATGCTATGAGGAAGAACCTGCTCGACCTCGCTAAATTTCGAAGTGAAGACTACGCCCCAAAACTGGGAAAAAAATAAACTTGGGGTTATCAATAAAATTATTAGTTAATCAACATCAAGTTGAGGTAAACATGATAAACACAAAAATATAAAACCATATTATTCATTTAGTTATAAGAAAAACATCAAACCTTCTACCGATAGATAAACTCTCATCAACTCGTTGGTCATCGCGATAAAAGTTATCAACCTCTATCAACTTCCCCATCCCGAAGGGTTAATTCCCTGAAGTGTTGATTCCATAAATCTCTCCCTGATCGCGCTTCTTGACCCAAGTCAATATTCATCTCTCCTGCAAGAAAGCATCAGAATCATTCTCGCCACATAACTCATCCAGACACTTCATACAATCAATAGAGATAGAGATAGAGATAGAGATAGAGATAGAGATAGAGATAGAGATAGAGATAGAGATAGAGAAGCAAAGCGGGTATGTATTCCCGTTGCAAGCTTGCGTTGTTAGCTCCTTCGTAAGTCACTGCCCCACCGCCCCACCCTTTTCACTTTTCGACAGCGACAAAAAAGCCCCTCACAGAAATGAGGGGCTAGCATTAGACTGACGTTGAGTCCGAGAGAATTAAAGCATTCGAACGACAGAAGGGTGAACGGCGCGATACATGGCGTAATCAATCGCCTTCATGTTACTTGGGAAGACCAAGTTTTCGCACAGCAGGTACGTCTCAACCGACGTATCAATATAGAAAGCTTCACTGTAAGACTCACTGGCTAAATCCAGATCACCATCCAATTCGGCGTGCTTACCGCGAATCACATAGGAAAGCACTGAATCACGTAACCTCAATGCCTGTCCGAGATGCCGCTTGGCTAACGCCATGTCACCAATGATGGTTTCGTGCAGTGCTAAAGCTTCATAAATTCGCGGTTGAATTGGCCCCACCATCATTTTCACATTAGTCTCTAGTGCTTCACTGAGCTGCTGCATTCGCCCTTTCTTCAACTCCTGTGAGAAATCAAGTGCCTTTTGTACATGGTAAGCAATCAACAACTCAGCTTGAACGTAAGCATTATCCGGCTCGATTTCTAAAATGTTTTCCATCAAGTCGATACCTTGGCGGAATTGTTTAGTATCAGAGACATTAAGGTAATGGTTAGCCTGAACAAACAACTCCAACGCGTCGGGATTCATTGGCATTCCCGCCACCAGCATCGTAGATTTCAATTTGGCATCCGACACTTTCAGCACTTGCATCAAATCCAACGACGCTTGTTGAAGCACTGTCTTTAAATGACTACTGGTTAACGCGTATTGACGACTAAACAACACTTTCTCAGATGAGTTATTGCGATATTCCACCTCTAAAAAGCTGCCACCGTCATTCTCACGAACTCTCACCACAACCGATTTACCAGGCACAATGCCAGAAGTAAACGACGCCTTCTTTAGCATGACTCGGTAATCACTGACTTGAGCAATGTCGGACATCAACTTTTGGGCGAATCCGTCTGCCAAATCGTAGCTTAATCCTTCATTCGTAAAATTATCTTGAAACTTGAACTCAATCAGATGGGTATCGATGGCTTGGGTAATACGCACTTCCGATTGCTTGTAGGTAAACACGCCCATCACTACGACCAACATACTGATCCAGATGAAGTTCATAATTCCCAATCGCCAAGGACTGATTTTGTTTTTGCTCTGAGGGGCTTTTTTCTCTTTTGACATCTCGCAGACCGCGCGAGTTAGAGGACCTGCTGGAAAGGTAACGGCTGGTGCTATAGGTAGACAATCCTCTTCCGATTCTTCAACCGAAGGTGGGATCTCTTCATTTTGCCGATTTGTGACAAACTCTTCATGCGTCATAGTAACCACGTTCGCTACCAGCTTATAGCCACGCTTGGGCACCGTGATAACGTAGTTGGTATTTTCCTCTCGACCGTCACGCAGTAGCTTACGCAACTCAAAGATGGATTGAGTCACCACTTGATCGGTCACAATCGCTCCAGCCCAAACGTACTGAATCAATTCCTCGCGGTTGAACACCTCATTCGCATGCTCCGCTAAGAAGTGCAAAAGATTAATTAAGCGTGGCTCAACAGTAACTTCCCTATCTTGTCGATACAGCTTATTTTCATCAACGCTCAAAACCCAGTCATTGATTTGAAAATAGACTCCAACCATGTATGAAAACTCTCGTATCTACAGACAGCGTTACGGTAGGAATCAGACAATGGTCGATTCCTACAAGTAACTAAAGGCAAGATTATAGGTGGGAAAGCAGCGTGTACCTAGAAAAGCAAGTCGCCAAAAATGCAAACTTAAGTTAAGTGATTCAAGAATGAGACTACTCAAGTGCGGCAAGGATAGAGCAATGTGTGGCGTCATCGTCTGTATGACCACAACAAGCATCATTAATCTTCTTTAACGCTCGGCGAATTTTCGTCAGCTCGTTAATTTTCCCATCAATCAGCTCTAACTTAGCAGAAGTAATGGCTTTTACCTCTGCACAGCTGTGTTCTGTCGCTTCTAACTTAATTTCTAACAGGTCTTTAATTTCATCCAGACTCAAGCCAAGATCTTTACCTTTGAGGATAAAGTGCACCTGCTTTTGATTCTCTTCATCATACAAGCGGTAGCCTGATTCGCTTCGCCCTGCGGGTTTTATTAGCGCGTTTTTCTCGTAGAAACGCAATGTATCGGCAGTCACACCACAACGTTTTGCCAGTTCACCTATCTGAAACATAACTTTCCCTATTAACTATCTCGTTACTTTTAAAGCTAAAGAACGACTTTTTTGCAATTATTTTTGAGATGCCAAACGATTGCGCGAGCTTTTTTGTAATAAATTGGTTAGAATACGCGCCATCAAATGTGGAGACTGTTTTCTAACCAGAAAACACCCTGCAAAGGTCTTTACCAAAACTGGCCAATATTTTACCCCAAGAGGTAAAAACAAGTTCATTTTTGGCAAACATCTTTAACTCCGTGAATTTGAGGAAAATGGAAGCATGAATAACGCTCGTCCTATTCGCCGTGCGCTTATCAGCGTATCAGACAAAACAGGTATTGTTGAGTTTGCGCAAGCTCTTGCTGAGCGCGGTGTCGATATCCTATCTACTGGTGGTACAGCTCGCCTACTTGCCGAACAAGGCATCGCCGTAACCGAAGTCTCTGACTACACTGGTTTCCCAGAAATGATGGACGGCCGCGTTAAAACGCTTCACCCAAAAGTTCACGGTGGTGTGCTTGGTCGTCGTGGCCAAGATGATGACGTGATGGAAAAGCACGGCATCAACCCTATCGATATGGTTGTCGTTAACCTATACCCATTCGCAGAAACCGTTGCTAAAGAAGGCTGTACGCTTGCTGATGCGGTTGAGAACATCGACATCGGTGGTCCAACAATGGTTCGCTCTGCAGCGAAAAACCACAAAGACGTAACTATCGTGGTGAACGCTCACGACTACGACCGTGTTATCGCTGAAATGGACGCGAACGAGAAGTCTCTAACACTAGAAACTCGTTTCGACCTGGCTATCGCAGCATTCGAGCACACAGCATCTTACGACGGCATGATCGCAAACTACTTCGGCACTATGGTTCCATCTTACGGTGAGAACAAAGAAGGTGATGAAGAGTCTAAATTCCCACGTACGTTCAACCAACAGTTCGAGAAGAAGCAAGACATGCGCTACGGTGAGAACAGCCACCAAGCAGCCGCATTCTACGTTGAAGCAAACCCACAAGAAGCATCCGTTTCTACTGCTCGCCAAATCCAAGGTAAAGCCCTTTCTTACAACAACATCGCAGACACGGACGCAGCGCTTGAATGTGTGAAAGAGTTCAACGAGCCAGCATGTGTAATCGTAAAACACGCAAACCCATGCGGTGTTGCTCTAGGTAAAGACATCCTAGAAGCGTACAACCGTGCTTACCAAACTGACCCAACATCTGCATTCGGCGGCATCATTGCATTCAACCAAGAACTGGATGCTGAAACAGCAACCGCTATTGTTGAGCGTCAATTCGTTGAAGTGATCATCGCACCTTCTGTTTCTGCTGAAGCGATTGAAGTGGTTGCCGCGAAGAAGAACGTACGTCTACTTGAGTGTGGCGAATGGACAACGAAGACAACTGGCTTTGACGTGAAACGCGTGAATGGCGGTCTACTGGTTCAAGACCGCGACCAAGGCATGGTAAGCCTAGACGACCTAAAAGTGGTTTCTAAGCGCCAGCCAACAGAAGAAGAGCTAAAAGATGCACTGTTCTGCTGGAAAGTAGCGAAATACGTGAAATCTAACGCGATCGTTTACTCGAAAGGCGACATGACTATCGGTGTAGGCGCAGGCCAAATGAGCCGCGTTTACTCTGCGAAAATCGCAGGCATCAAAGCTGCAGACGAAGGTCTACAGGTTGAAGGTTGTGTAATGGCATCAGATGCATTCTTCCCATTCCGTGACGGTATCGACGCGGCTGCAGAAGCAGGCATCAAGTGTGTTATCCAACCAGGCGGTTCTATGCGTGATGACGAAGTTATTGCAGCGGCAGACGAACACGGCATGGCGATGATCTTTACCGGTATGCGTCACTTCCGCCACTAATCCTCTCGTCTTCACTGGGACGATAACTGCGTTGACGGCGTTCACTTATCCTAATCACATAGCATACTATGCTCATAGGAATAAGTTCACTTGTCGCCTTGTCCTCGTCCCATTGAATTAGAGAGGCCATACTCAGGTCTTTGCGAAATATCTGAGTTTGAGCAAACGGTATTTATAAGATTAAGGATTTTCATATGCGAGTTTTAATCATTGGTTCAGGCGGTCGTGAACATGCGCTAGGCTGGAAAGCAGCGCAAAACCCAAATGTTGAGACTATTTTCATTGCTCCAGGCAACGCAGGTACAGCACTAGAGCCAAAACTAGAGAACGTAAACATCGATGTAGAAGACATCGCTGGCCTTGTTGCTTTCGCCAAAGAGAAGGCGATTGAACTGACTATCGTTGGCCCAGAAGCACCGCTGGTTATTGGTGTGGTGGATGCGTTCCGCGAAGCGGGCTTACCAATCTTTGGTCCTACCCAAGCCGCAGCGCAGCTTGAAGGCTCTAAAGCGTTTACTAAAGACTTCCTTGCTCGTCACCAAATCCCAACCGGTGCCTACGCAAACTTCACAGAAATTGAACCAGCGCTTGCTTACGTGCGTGAGCAAGGTGCACCGATCGTGGTGAAAGCCGACGGCCTTGCTGCTGGTAAAGGCGTGATTGTGGCAATGACGCTAGAAGAAGCGGAAGACGCAATCAAAGACATGCTAGCAGGCAACGCATTTGGTGATGCTGGTAGTCGTGTCGTTATCGAAGAATTCCTAGATGGTGAAGAAGCAAGCTTCATCGTGATGGTGGATGGTGAGAACGTTCTACCAATGGCCACCAGCCAAGACCACAAACGCGTAGGCGACAAAGATACTGGTCCTAACACCGGTGGCATGGGTGCATATTCTCCTGCTCCAGTGGTGACACAAGAAATCCACAACCGCATCATGGAAGAAGTGATTTACCCAACGGTACGCGGCATGGCTGCTGAAGGTAACCCTTACACTGGTTTCCTATACGCGGGTCTGATGATCGACAAAGACGGCACTCCGAAAGTGATCGAGTACAACTGCCGCTTCGGTGATCCTGAGACACAACCTATCATGATGCGCATGGAATCGGATCTTGTTGATCTGTGCCTAGCGGCAATCGACGAGAAACTGGCTCAAGCGGAATCGAAGTGGGATCCACGAGCATCGATTGGTATCGTGTTAGCAGCCGGTGGTTACCCAGCTGCATACAACAAAGGCGACGTAATTTCGGGTCTGCCACAAGTTGAAATTGAAGGCGAAAAAGTCTTCCATGCAGGTACAGATAACAAAGATGGCGACATCGTGACAAACGGTGGTCGTGTTCTTTGTGCAACCGCACTTGGCAACAGCGTATCAGAAGCGCAGCAGCGTGCTTACGAGCTTGCAAAACAGATCAGTTGGGATGGCATGTTCCATCGCAACGATATCGGCTACCGTGCAATTGCACGTGAGCAAGACAAATAAAAACAACATAAGTTGGCTAAAAAACAAAAGGCGCACTCAGCGCCTTTTTTTATTGTTCTGTGCCGTCCTAAATAAGGTTGACACTTTCCACCCCCAAAATTGGAGAGTGTTATGAAATCAACAACTAAAAGA
>NZ_JAWOTS010000056.1:0-10166 GCF_033338975.1 Vibrio sp. Vb0349
ATTTCACTTCTAGATTTTAGCACTTCTAGTCTTAAACCTTTTGATTTGGTTACGTTTATCCGATTGGCAACTAACGCCCTGTTAAGGGGTGAGCAACGCAATGCCGAAGTTCCCGCATACCGCCTTAAACACTAAAACCAACGCATAGTGAAAATGCCACGCGTTGCGAATCCCTCTTGAACAGTTTGTTATGTTTGTGCTGACGTAGCTAGACAAACTTATGGTTGTATAGAGGTAAAATATTGATCACTGGTTCTTCGTAAGGATGAATTCTTCGAATAGCATCAAGTGCTGCTTGAACTAAAGACTCTTGGCATCTAACGTCAATTCTGACTTCTTCACCAAAATTAATTTCACCCTTTTCGCCAGTAACAGGTTCCGAGCCTTCCTTTGGTCTCCAGAACCCGGAAATGTTTACGATAGAAATAACGCTGTCATAGTCACCCACAACACCTGCGCCAACTGAGTTAAGTGCATCACGGATAGCTACAACTTCTGTTTCAGGTGCATAGATTTCTAGCTTGAATTCCATCATTTTCTCCCAAAAAAACATAACGCCGCATTAAGGGGTGAGCAACGCATTACAAAAGCCGCCGCGAACCGCCTTAAACACTAGAGCCAACGCATAGTAAAAATGCCACGCGTTGCGAATCCCTCTTAAACAGTTTGTTAGGCGACATTTCTACGTTTAACTTCTTTCTCATACGAAGATTCGTTGTATAGCCAAATAGCCCAAAATGCGAAAAACATCCCGATCGTGTAAATTGAGTAATTAAGAGCATTATCCGATAAGAAAATCGTAATGCTTGCCGCATCAGAAGATGGATAAAGGAAAATAACATTAAAAATCATGTACAAAATGGCTGTGACGAAAGTTGTTCTGAAAAGCCAATTTAAACATCCTTTCTTTCGAGATTTTTGCCAATTATCAAATGCTTTACCATTCATTAATCCACTCCTTTTCTATTAACTGAAGCTAGATTCACGCCAAGATACTATCACTACTCTATCGTTTATCTCATGTCGCCTAACGCCTTGTTAAGGGGTGAGCAACGCAATACCGATGCCGCCGCATGCCACCTTAAACACTAAAACCAACGCATAGTGAAAATGCCACGCGTTGCGAATCCCTCTTGAACAGTTTGTTAGAGCGCAACTCACAGGTTGAACAGAACTTTCAAAAGAGAATTAACCAAGGAAGAAACTCCTAGAAATAGTACTACTGGCAAGCCTATCGCTATTATCAGTTTAAACTCAACAAATTGACCTACAACGGCATCACCATACCTACCACCCAGAAACTTTCTCGATTCATCACCTACTGTCGATTTGACTTCATCTGTAACTGTCTTGCGATCTTTACCGATGAATTCTCTAAACAGCATGAAGCCGAAAGGAGCGATAATAATGCCGGCGATAAGATATGAAATGTATTCAACTATATCGGTCATGTTCATACTTTTTTCTCCTGCGCTCTAACGCCCAGTTAAGGGGTGAAGCACGCAATACCAATGTTACTGCATGGCACTTCAACACAAAAACCACCGCATGCCAAAAATGCCACGCGTGCTGAATCCCTCTTGAACTGTTTGTTAGGTTTGTGACTGGCACTTCATTAGATGATAACTTTCTGCTCGGTCATCCACAGTTTGCACTATTGTAAAGCCTTGTGATCGATAAAACCCAATAGCATTACTATTTCTAGTAAGGCATTTAAGGCTTAAATTTGAATACCGTTGTTTAGCAAACTCCAACAGTTTTAAACCTACCCCGCTCCGTAAGTTGCTAGGACTTACAAACAAGTGATGAATGAAATTATCCGGCTCCCAAATGGAGATAAAACCGAGAATTTCATTTGATTTGCTTGCAACCCAAATATCTTCGCCTTCGATATCTCGTTCAAAGTCTGAAAGTTCAAACAAGGCTGAGTCCTGCCATGTAAAAGTTGTGATTCGTGAATCTCGATACAACTTCTTTACAGCGTCTAAATGATGAGATTGAAACTTTATGATTTCCATGAACTTACCAACAAACCTAACGCCGCATTAAGGTGTGAGCGACGCTTGGCTATACTTGAGCGAAGCGAAACTGCCAAGCGTTGCGAATCACTCTTAAATGCTTTGTTATGTACGTTTCACCAAGTGCATGAATTCACCTTTTTCCCTTCGAATTTGAGTAGCAAAACTTTCATGGAAACGGTCAATAAATTCATCGTAAACGAACTCAAGTGCTTGCCTAGTTTCGCCTGTCGCAGAATAAATAGTATCTACATTGTTTTCATCGTCATAAGGAGGGTTTGCAGCTTCATTCTGTTTGCGAGCCTCTTCTGTACGAATTAGGATATCATCAAGTTGCCTCAACGTATTTACACCTAGGGATTTAATTTCAGCTACAAGCTGAGATATCTCAGAAAGGTCATCAAGCTTTCTATTCGGAAACTTCGACTTTAAAAATGCAACTAAACTATCAAGCTCGATTTCTTGTGACATCACTAAAGCATCGCTATGATCGATGGCATCAGTAACCTTTGATTGGTAACTTTCGCGAGCATCTCTTATATGTTGAAATTGATTGTCTGCGGTTTCAAATAAGCCTGAAAGTGCATTCAACTTTCTTCTAAGATGCTTTGGTACATCAGATTCCTGCTTATAACTCAAATGGTGTGCGACCAAAGCCCAAGCATCTTGTAAAACAGTCCTGACTTGAATCTCGCAATGTAGGTTGCGAATATCGTTGTATCTTTCCCCCACATAGTTGCTTTTTAGCTTAACTATGTAATGAAGTGCGCCATAGCCAAACTGATCTACATCAGAGTCCTGAACCTTGTCCACTTTTTCGACGATTTCAAATGAACTCTCAATAATATGTTCGATTGATTCACGATCTTGCTCATATAGAAACACAACGCGTGCGCCAGCAAAATCAGTGATCGACTCAAAGGGGTTCTGGTAGTGCTTTCTATGAATTTTTTCGCAGAAACTTTCCAAAGACTTACTGCGAGAAGATATGGAAGCTACTTCAATATTTTTGGCACTAAGACTTTTTTTAAGTATGTAGTTAATTTCCTCACAAAGTAACTTGTAGCCCTCGATACCATCGTAGTAACCACGAATCAATTCTGGAGACTCTTTCCAGATTTTATCTTTGTAATTTTTCAAATATTTCTCCAAAGTACATAACGCCGCATTAAGGGGTGAACAACGCCACCACCTAAACTAAACTATTCTGCCGTAAACACTTAAGCCAATTCAAACCAAAACTGCCAAGCGTTGTGAATCCCTCTTGAATGCTTTGTTAGTTGCCTAACCTAACGCTTTGATTTGAAGTTAATTACCGCTTTGCCAACACTTGCTTTACGTATGTTGGAAAGCTCAAATCAGGCGCAGTTTCAAAGCGTTTGTCACTGAAACCACTTGGAACACGCAACGCCGTAGAAAACGAACTGACAACACCAAAAAGACCTTTTGGAGAAACAATGCCACAAAGCTGACTTTCAACAAGTAAATCGGCTTCTGAAACGGCAAACCAAACTAGGAAAAGATCGAAGCTCAATTTCCGCGAACCAAAAGCCCGAAGTTCGAAGTGCAGAATCGGGCAAAGCACACAAATATTAGACCTAAACACTCTGTTTTAGCTGCGATTTCCTCGTTGGCAACTAACGCCCTGTTAAGGTGTGAGCAACGAAATACCGATGCTTCCGCATACCACCTTTAACACTAAAACCAACGCATAGTAAAAATGCCATGCGTTGCGAATCACTCTTAAACAGTTTGTTAGGGCTCAGTTACCCAGCGATACTAGTTCGTCTAGCTCACTCTGCAAGCGAGCAGTTCGTTCAAAAACTAAAGTTTCGAGTTCCGAGTAATATATCAATGGGTATATAGAGCCCCCTTTGTACATGTCAGCTACTGATCTCGCATGGGCTTCGATATACTCGTTCCACTTTACCTGTGCAGACCCGTATGCTTCGGTGCGGTCACTATCTAGCTTACTCATTAATTGAGCGTAAACCTCGTTCATTTTAACTAATGAACGATTATAACTATCCGAAGCCATTTGGTTCATTTCAGTTTGAGTAATATGCTCAGTGCTACTCGTCTGCATATGAGAAACCGATTTAGTGTTTAAATCTAAAACATGACTCTGCACCGCACTACTTTTTTCTGTGAGCATAGAAGCAAACTGGTTTAAGCCTGAAATATCTAAACCTTGCTCACTCATTTTTTTATGTATATCTAGAACTTTTTGATGCTTATCCAAAATTTCTAGTTCAGGCTTTGATTCGATTTTTCGCTTTATAAGATAACCAATGCCCGTCATGAGAGCTCCTAGTAAAACGAAGCCCAACTTTTCTATCATTTCATTCATTTACACCGAATCATCCTATGAGCCCTAACGCCGCATTAAGGGGTGAACAACGCATTCCACCCAGACTAAACCATTGTGCCGTAAACACTAAAGCTGATTCAAACCACAACTGCCAAGCGTTGTGAATCCCTCTTGAATGCCTTGTTAGTTGCCAAACCTAAAGCTTTGATTTAATGTTAATTGCCGCTTTGCCAACACTAGATTTAAGTGTTTTAAGAAACTCAAATCAGGCGTAGTTTCAAAGCGACTGTCACTGAAACCACTTGGAACTCAAAGCGCCGCAGAAAACGAACCAACAACACCAAAAAGCTCTTTTAGACAGACAATGTCACCGAGCTGACTTTCAACAAATAAATCGGTTTCTGAAACAGAAAATTCAACCACAAAAGAAACCTGAGAACGATTTTCACAAACCCGAACGATTCAAAATTGAAGTACGGAACCCCACCAAAAACACACTGACTTTAACTCTAAACATTCTGTTTAAGCTGCGCTTTCCTCATTGGCAACTAACGCTCTGTTAAGGGGTGAGCAACGCAATACCGAAGCCACCGCACTGCACCTTAATCACTAAAATCAACGCATAGTAAAAATGCCACGCGTTGCGAATCCCTCTTGAACAGTTTGTTATGTGCGTGCTAATTGAGGTACTTTTGCCAATGTTGCTGCCCTGTCAAAACTACTCTGTAATCTTCGTAGTCCAATGAACTGTAGAGCGTTTTAGCTGCAACATTATCATCACCGACCTCTAGTGTGATTTTGAGGTAATCATTATCACGACAATACTTTTCGATACCATTCAGTTGCGCTTTGCCCACACCTTTACCACGAAAGTTATCCGACACCATAAAGTCATGGATATTCATCACTCTTTGCGCACGATAAGTTGAAAACGATTCAAAGCAAACCGCAAAACCAGCGGGCTTATCGTCGACAAGACTGATAAATCCGTGGAAATAAGGCAATGCAAACAAATGAGCAATTACTGAGAGATCTAGCTCAACTGAGAATCCAGATAGGTACTCTCTAAACAAAGTCTCGAATATACCTTTGTCCTCAATGCTTTCTGTTTCGATACGCCTGATTGTGATTTCCATATTCATTTCCACCAAAGCACATAACGCCCTGTTAAGGTGTGAGCAACGCAATACTGAGATTCCCGCATACCACCTTAAACACTAAACGCAACGCATAGTAAAAATGCCACGCGTTGCGAATCACTCTTAAACAGTTTGTTATGCCTATGCTAACCACCTAGAAAATCTAGTATTTTTTGTCCAGTACCTAGACCTCGTTTGTAAAACTCAGTGTGACCGCAGCTACTGCATGATAAGAAATAAAAACGGTGTTTGTTGTAATTGAAAAATGTACTCCAAAATCCACCACTGGCTCTTAACTCACCAACCTCATATGACTCTGAACCACATTTATCACAGCAGTATTCAAACTTCGATTTCACTTTGTCATTCCCTAACAGGTGGTTTGCCATCTGCTTGTTTGCAAGCTCTTTGCCTAAAGACCCGCACTTTTCACACTTCAATGATGAGTGTTCATTGCTATGCCCGCACCCAAAGCACTCCCATTTACTATCCATATTTCCTCTTATAGGCATAACGCCGCATTAAGGTGTGAGCAGCGCTTGGCTATACTTGAGCGAAGCGAAACTGCCAAGCGTTGCGAATCACTCTTAAATGCTTTGTTAGCCATTTGACCCAATAACAGCAAGAAGACCTGTGATTGCACCTACTAATCCTGTAATTGCTGATAACCAAACCACCCAATGAGATCTTAAATCTCGTCGTTCTTTGAGCTCTTTACGGATACTACTGCGAACTTTGGCATAACCTTGCGCACTAAGATAGCGATACCCAGTTTGGCTCCCTTCAACCCAGTTTTGCATGTTATCGTGACCATCTTCGTCAAAGTCTGCTTCAGGCACTGGTATTCTCATTTTTCGAGCTTTACTCAAGATTTTTTGGCTTAAGTGGTGTTCTAGTTCTTCTTCCGGCACCCCAACTTCCCAGCGGCATGATTGCATTAAATCGCGCACTTTTTCTGGTTTATCAGCCTTACCAATATGGCCCCGATAATCACGCTCTATGAACGTAATAACCCAATTGAGCTTTGTAGACTTAGGCAAAGGCAATAGACGCAAAATTGTGTATTTGTTCATTTCTCTCCTTTGATGGCTAACGCCGCATTAAGGTGTGAGCGGCGCTTGGCTATACTTGAGCGAAGCGAAACTGCCAAGCGTTGCGAATCACTCTTAAATGCTTTGTTATGCATATTTTTGCACCAAAGTTAAATCAGAGCTCAATTCGATAGTAGCGAACTAAACCTGTTTGCCCTGAAACTTCCTTTTCTGATTGAAGAACACCATTGTTATATTCAATCGCTTTGACCGACCCAATATTTGCTTTATTTACTGTCAACAAAGCACTTTTGATGCCTTGATGTTTTGCTTTAGGTAGAGTTAGTTCTAAGATGAGTTTTGCATAGCCTTTTTGTCTTTGTGATGGCTTTATTCCATAACCAATATGACCACCCAAAACACGTAAACCGTCATTCAACTCATGCCTTAAATTTGAACAGCCGACAACTTGCTCATGTCCGTCAATTAACCAAAATGAACTGTGCGCAACAAAACCATCCGGCATCTGCTCACCTCTAGAGTATGCATTTAGCCTTCCGAGCATAGATGAAAAATCAGCATAATCTTCACCCAACACAAACGGAACAAAAGCTTCATCTCTATCGATAAATTCTCGAATCATTTCGATATATGATTCTTGATATTCTGTGCTTGGAACTACTAATTTCATGCGAACTTTCTCCATATGCATAACGCCCTGTTAAGGTGTGAGCAACGCAATACCGAAGCCGCCGCATACCACCTTAAACACTAAAACCAACGCATAGTAAAAATGCCACGCGTTGCGAATCACTCTTAAACAGTTTGTTAGCCAGCTGGCCCAAAGTGTATTTCCCTATGGCAGTTGGGACAGAGACTTATTACATTTTCAAGGCTGTCTAAGCCGCCCTGCGACAACGGTATTATATGGTGAACCTCTAAGTACGGCTCTCCATTGGAACGCTTGATAAAGGGCGCTTTTTCTTTGCACTTTTCGCAAAAGCCTTCTGCTCTATATAATGCTTCCGCGACAACATCAGGGTCTCTACGATAATCCTGAACCAGTCTATAAACGACTTTCGGTTTAGTAGATCTAGAGGCCAACCTTCTTTGACGGTTTTCTGAACTATCATCAAGTGACTTATTTACTTCATTTTCGAAGGTCACTTTATATTCGGCTTGTGATTCTTTGATTGTTTCATTTGCTGTTGGGAACAACTTATCCTGAGCCACAAATCTGATAAATGCCTTAGCATTGATTTCATCAAACGTTTGAACAAGTCCAATATGGACATTTCTAAGTTTTTGATTCGAAGCTTTACTGATAACAAACAGTGGAATCTTGGATTCAAAGCAGTTTTTTAGCGCTTGTATTTCGTTTTGATCATGACTTCCATTTCTGTTTGTATTCGGAAAATCATAATCGATGCCCTTTGACGACATGTTATCACTGTAGTTTTTACCGGTGTGCAAGATACTAACTGCAACTCCGCTCGATGGAGAAACTACACCCCTTGTTACATCTGAGTTAACCCATACTCCAGCTGCACCACCATAGATACCCAAGTCTCTCAACTTAGAAGGCTTTACATCAATCGCAATGTCTACATAGCTGATCGCATTGAAAAGTCGTTGTCTTCTTTCTATTTCTTTTATTATCAACGTAATTCCCATTTTCTTTGTTGCTGGCTAACGCCCTGTTAAGGTGTGAGCAACGCAATACCGATGCTCCTGCAAAGCACCTTAAACACTAAACGCAACGCATAGCAAAAATGCCACGCGTTGCGAATCACTCTTAAACAGTTTGTTATACGTATTTTTTGAGCAGCTTTGCTTTTAGAATTTCTGGTTTCATTGCTGGCTTAGTGCGATGAAGCATACGGTGACAATTTGAACAAACCACACAAACGTCATTTAATGTACTGATGTAGTTTTCATCTTTTTCGTGTAGAGGGTTCTTATGATGACACTCGATAAACCCAGCGCCTAATTCTTTTCCGTACACTGACTCGAAATCAAATTCACAAACCTGGCATATAAAACCAAACTCGGCTTTTGCGTCTTTTACTAACTTAGAGTTACGCTTGAAATACGAAGCTTCACGTACCTGCCTTTCGCCCTCAGCATACTCCTGCTCTGGTGAGTTCTCTCGAATTTCATAGTCACCTAAATCATCGATTACATATGGTTTTTGTAAAAGATGACTGACATAGCCTCCTGAACCACCAAAGTGTTCAAGTCGATCGCTTTTCACACGATAAACATTTCCTGACGGTCGAAAGTTAGGCATATATTGAACATCTTTCTTGAACTGGGTCCAAGTCAGTTCGATATGCTGAGTTTTGAAAAAGAACACGTAGGGGAAATGACTACTTCCCCACAAAAAGTTTGAAAGGTCTAAAAGCTGCTCTTTCCAAAAGCCTTTTACATGACAAAGAGCAGGCATTTCACCATCACCACCAGTGGTCTTGATTAAAAGCATGACATCGTCAACTTTAAGTTGACGAATAACACTCTTGGCGCCATCAGGAACTCCCCAGACGTTACACCAGCCATCGGGAAACTCAGCTAGAAGCTTATCTTCTATTTCTGCTTGTAGATGAGATGGACAATGTTCGACGATGTCGGAAATAGCAACCTCACCAAAGACAGTTTTGGGAAAATCTGCATTAGCTCCTTTTAAGCCAACATCATGGAAAAATAACTGCATAATACTTCCTCTGAACTAATACGTATAACGCTGCATTAAGGTGTGAGCGACGCTTGGCTATACTTGAGCGAAGCGAAACTGCCAAGCGTTGCGAATCACTCTTAAATGCTTTGTTATGAGCCATTGCCGAATATATTACTAGCTATAACTGAAGAAAATACTCCAATCACGATAGACCAAGCAGAGGCAATAAGAATTGACCTGATTGGATGTACAGAAACCCACGCTGACAGCCTGAAAAATAGTGACTTTCTGACAAGTTTTAGCTCATCCTTTGATTTAGAAACTAATTCTCTCGAAACCCCGTTTGTTAACAATCGCTGAGAGCAAGAATCACAAATTGTAGGTTCATCGCAAGAGTATATGATATCTGACTTGATGCCATTCATATCGTAAATGCAACCTTTGGTTTCATCATGAGTAAAATTACTGTATTCGTAGCAGGTGGGAATACTGCCTTTGTTTTCTCGGTATACGAGCGTATAAGCATGAAGTAACCGAAAAACTACATTTTCCAGTCCGATATTATGAAAACGAAGATAATCCGCAATTTCGTGGAAAGTAAAAATGACAACATTATTTGTTAGTCGCCTGCTATACCAGTTTTCTTCTAGCGGCACATTTGTTAGTGTAATCGTTATTTCTTCTCCTTCTTTTTCAGGAATCAAATCACCTAAAATTTGATCGGAAAACTCCCAATTGTAACCATCCGAGCCTTTGGTAATTTCATAAGTCTCGATTGAGTTTAAGATTTCATAGACGCCAGAGCTACGACTTGATAGCAATGATAAGTCGAGATCTCTAGGCACAGAACCAAGTACAACTAGCCGTATCTTTGTTTTTTTGCTCAATTTAAATATCCTCTTGGCTCATAACGCCCTGTTAAGGTGTGAGGCATGCAATACCGAAGGTTCCGCATAACACCTTAACCACTAAAACCAACGCATAGTAAAAATG
>NZ_JAWOTS010000057.1:0-6591 GCF_033338975.1 Vibrio sp. Vb0349
TTTTGCCACTCTACTTCCAATAAAGAAGCAAGATAGAGTGATGTTGGCTGATTCATACTAGTATTCAATTGGAGGCTTTATGCGTACAATAAAGCAACAACTTACCGTCCATAGTAATGTATGTAACCGTAAGTTCCGTTATTTGTTATAGACGGCCCATTGTATCAAGACTGAAGCGATTCGAATATCGCGATCCAGAGAAAGAAAAGTTAGAAATATGTACAAACGTTATATAGCCCAAATTATTTTTGCGTTAACCATACTACTCGCCGCACCAAGTTGGGCTGAAACGGAAGAAGCTGGACCTAAGTTGGCATACTTTACCCTAGAGCCTGACCTCACTACTAACTTTTACACCAAAGGCAAAAAGTTAGGTTATGTGCAAGTGCGCATCGACATCATGGTAATGAGTCAACAAGATTTATCAGTTGTTGAGCATCACCAACCTTTGATTCGCGATGCAGTGATTGAATTATTGGGTAAGCAAACAGAAGATACGATTAAGTCCCTGTCTGGCCGAGAAGATCTGCGCAAAACCTTAGTGACGACCCTCAACGAAACGCTTTTGCCTGAAACAGGTAAAACCATCATTGCCGATTTGTTGTTTACAAAATACCTTTATCAATAAACCCAAATCCGTTTTGAACATAAAAAAAGACCGCTCTTGAGCGGTCTTTTCATTTCATCTGCTTTAGGCTTGCTGTTGGTATTTCATCTTGCCTGAATCAAACAGCGCAATCGCCATCCCCGACAGTAGCCCAACTAAGTGAGCGGTGTTTGCAATCGCCATAAATGGCTGCACAAAACCAAGAACTAACCATACCAACATAAAGACGATAATTGGCTTGGGTAGCGTAAGGCCTAAATGTGGCAAGCGGTAACCCAATATCCACAAATAACCAAGCAGTGCATAGACCACGCCAGACAAGCCGCCGAAGTTAGCCCCTTCAACATAGAACTGGCCTGCTCCTGAAAGCGCTGCCGACACCACAAAGAGTTGCAATAGCTTACCGGAACCGAGACGACGTTCGATGTCGCCACCCAACTGCCACCACCATAGTAAGTTAAACACGATGTGAGTTACTGAAAAGTGCAGTAACGCATGACTTAGCCATCGCCACACTTGCCATTGTTGCCCCTCAAAAGCCGGGAAGTGCAACAACTTAAACACGCCATTGCCAAAGCCAAACATTTGTAACAAGTAGATGATGATACAGACTGTCATGATCAGCAAAGTCATGGGGCCAGCTTTCGCTTTGACCATGCTTATGATACTCGGGCTGGAATAATGAAATGTACTCTTACGAGTATCGGCAACGTCCCACGAGGCGGCGCTGTATTTTGAATCAGACGGGTTAGCAAGGAACAGCTTAAGTTCGGCTTCCGCTTCTATTTCATGCTGGCTATCAGTCAGCCACAGCGCAAATTGCCCATCCCCTTCAGGCATCATTTCGATGTCAATTTGGCGAGAGGCCATATAATCAATAAAGGCTTGCGCCATACGTGGATTATTTAACGTTACCAATCTCTTCATTAACTTCTCACTATCGGTAGTTCTGCTCGATGCCAGGCTTCAAAGCCACCATCTACACTGTACACCTGTTCAAAGCCTTGGTTAACTAAATATTGCGCCGCACCTTGGCTACTAATACCGTGGTAACACATCACTAGAATAGGTTGTTCGAACTCCACTTCATCCATAAACGCAACGATCGTATCGTTAGTTAAGTGATACGCGGACTCCGCATGCGCAACGGCAAACGATTGAGGGTCACGGATATCTACAAGCTTCGCATCACCCTGCTCGAGCAGCGCTTGCGCACCTTGTACATCGATATGCTTAAACTGATCCATTTACTTTCTCATTGTCTTATTAATATACCCAAGCAACCTCGAACCTAACGTACTAATCAGCACCCGTGGTACAGCATAAAATCCATATTTGAAGCTGCTTGGGTATACTGCCGCTATTGTAACCTATCCAACGGCAAACTTAGACACATGGATAATCAGGCTTTTCAAAAGTGTACACATTCCAACCATTTGTGGATAAAGCTGTGAATTGCGTTGATAAAGTGTATTTGGATCTTTTGATCCACAATATGTAGTGATGATCCTGTTCTAACTGTGTGTATATCTATAACTATCCCCAGATGGAAAAGTGCTTGAATCCCTTATTTTGTCCGGGTTTCGAACAGTTGATAAATAATTACTTCACAGAGTTATGCACAGGTAGCACATAAAATCCGGATCGCAAACGCTATCGATTTTCGATCGACAATAAAAAAGCCGAGATCACATGATCTCGGCTTTCTATGAAAATCTTACTTTCAATTAGCAGTGGAAATTAAAATTCCCCCACAGCCAATTTTAGTTTCTTCATTGCATTTTTTTCTAGCTGGCGAATACGCTCGGCAGAAACACCGAACTCATCAGCTAAGTCTTGCAATGTTGCTTTCTCATCATCTAACCAACGAGAACGCACGATGCGCTGACTACGCTCATCCAAACTCGCTAATGCATGACCCAAGCGATTGTTGGTATGCATTTCCCAGTTGGCGGCTTCAATGTTGTCGGCCACATCAGACGATTTGTCTTCTAGGTATAGCATCGGCGCTGTGTAAGCGTTTGAGCTGTCGTCTTCATCAGTTGGCATATCAAAGGTTGAATCCACCGCCGCTAAGCGTGATTCCATCTCGCGAACTTCAGAAGGCTCAACACCTAACTCGCGCGCAACGGTTTCCACTTCACCGTTGTTAAACCAACCCAAGCGCTTTTTCGACTTACGCAGGTTGAAGAACAATTTACGTTGCGCTTTAGTGGTCGCAATTTTCACGATACGCCAGTTACGTAGCACGTATTCGTGGATCTCTGCTTTGATCCAGTGGACAGCGAAAGAAACCAAGCGAACCCCTACTTCTGGGTTAAAACGCTTAACGGCTTTCATTAGACCGATGTTACCCTCTTGCACAAGATCCGCCATTGGCAAACCGTAGCCAGAGTAACCACGAGCAACGTGAACAACGAATCGTAGGTGCGAAAGAATTAGACCTTTTGCAGCCTCAATCTCACCTTTATAGTGTAATCGTTCTGCCAGCTCACGCTCTTCGTCTGCAGTCAGCATTGGGTAGCTGTTTACTGAGCGAATATAGCTATCAAGGCTATCTTGCGTGACTAGAGCCATCGGATACGCTTCTTTTGTCATTCAATTCCTCATCAATCTCTGATCTGGAGCATTACATTGCAATTTAGCTTCGATATCTTGAACTCAAAATGAACAAGTTTCAAGAAGGGGAAGCAATTATCCATAAACATTTGGTCTAAGCAAGGGTTCAAAATTAGCTAGTGCTAATGAAATCCAAGTAATAAGACCGCCATCACTTAAACTGGTTCAATTTCTTTTAAATGTCGTTGCGCAGAAAAGCGCGCCGCAATACATCCCAAAAGACTCCCAATGATGATTAGTAACAAAGATTCATCCCAACTTAGACCAATCAGGCGGAACTGGCTATCGTACAACGCAGCAAGGTCTTCCACCGCACTATTCATGACAATGGTCACTAAAGCCGTTACCAACCACGCAATAGTGGCACCTAACACGCCAAACCACATACCTGTGTACAAGTAAGGGCGCAGAATGAAACTGTCCGTCGCACCGATCAGTTTCATGGTTTGAATCTCTTCTTTATTCGCCAGCACATTAAATCGCAATGTATTGCCAACGATTAAAAATACCGCACCGAGCATCAGTACTGTCAGGGTAATGACAATAATACTCGCGAGAGTTTTGATGGCATCAAGACGCGCCAGCCAGTCTTCGTCAAGTCTCACGTCGGTCACATCTTGTTGCTCTCGAACGTCTTTGGCTAATGACTGAATATCACTTTTTAGCTCCGAATCTGGCGTAATCACCAACACACCAGGTAGCGCATAGCCACTTAAAAGGCTGATAGCTTGGTCGAACCCTGCATATTGGCTTAAATCAGATAGACCTTGTTGCGGTGAAATATATTCTACCTCTTTTACCAAAGGCCAAGTTTCAATTTGATCTTTGAGAACCATCACTCGTGCATCCGGCATGCCTTCAACTAAGTAAGCACTAACTTGTGAAGGAGAAGCGACATCTTCCGCTGCCCCCGCAACGTTTTTCCCCAATAGATACAAACAAGCTGGCATGGCAAGTGCCATGGAGATGACCGCTAGGGTCAGAATGTTGCCTAGTGGTCGTTGCCATAAGGCGCTAAAAGAGGATTTAGCTTGTTTTGCGTGGACAGAGAAAAAACCATCGGTATTCGCACGCTTGGCACTGCGGCCTTTCCCCTTCTTTTGGGAGTGCTTGTTACCTGCCATAGTCTTCTACCTCACTTAGGAAGCCTTGGTTCAATTCAAAATGACGATACTGTGGGCGAGTGTTTACTAACCCCACATCGTGCGTGGCAAGTAAGATTGTCACGCCCGCACGGTTAAATTCTTCGAATAGACGCAACACACGGTTGGATAATTCTGGGTCAAGGTTACCCGTAGGCTCATCAGCCACCAGCAACGTTGGTCGATTAACCACAGCACGGGCAATACCGACGCGCTGTTGCTCACCACCAGAAAGTTGACTAGGTAGACAACGAGCTTTATCGAGTAAGCCCGTTTTATCTAACGCCGCAGAAACACGTCGTTTGATTTCGTTTTCAGAAATCGATTCGATACGCATTGGCAGAGCGACATTGTCGTACACACTGCGATCCATCAATAGGCGATGATCTTGAAAAACAATCCCAATATTGCGGCGCAAAAAAGGGATGTCTTTGCCTGGAATACGCGTGATGTCGTGGCCATTAAAATGGATTTTGCCATCGGTTGGTCGCTCTATCGCGCAGATCAATTTCAGCAAGGTACTTTTACCAGCCCCGGAATGTCCGCCTAAAAACGCCATTTCACCGCGCCTCAGGTGAAAATCGACTTTTTGCAGTGCTTGTCGACCACCTCGGTAAGCTTTGCTTACTTGCTGAAATTTGATCACCGTTGATTTCCTCTAACTCTTTTTATTCTTCACGACTAAACAGTGCGTCAATAAACTCTTGAGTTTCAAATGGACGCAAGTCTTCGATACCTTCACCCACACCAATGTAACGAATTGGAATACCGAACTGATCAGCAATAGCGAAAATTACGCCGCCCTTGGCTGTACCATCCAGCTTAGTCAAAGTAATCCCGGTTAGAGGGGCAACATCACTGAAAAGTTTCGCTTGGCTAATGGCATTTTGTCCTGTACCTGCGTCAAGCGTTAGCATGATCTCATGTGGTGCAGAGTCATCAATTTTCTTCATCACACGTACAATCTTACGCAGCTCTTCCATTAGGTTCGCTTTGTTCTGTAGACGACCTGCTGTATCAGCAATCACCACATCCACACCACGTGCTTTTGCCGCTTCAATCGCATCATAGATAACAGAGGCACTGTCTGCGCCAGTATGTTGAGCAATCACAGGAACATTATTACGTTCACCCCACACTTGTAGCTGCTCAACCGCTGCGGCACGGAAAGTATCGCCCGCTGCAAGCATCACTTTTTTGCCTTGAGTTTGGAACTGCTTCGCTAGCTTACCGATGGTCGTGGTTTTACCCACGCCATTTACACCCACCATCAAGATGACGTAAGGCGTTTTGTTGCTATCGATTTCTAGTGGCTGTTCGACTTTAGAAAGAATCTCAGCCATTTCTTCTTTCAACAAACCATAAAGGGCTTCGCCGTCTTTCAGATCGCCACGTGTGGCTTTTTCTGTCAGGTTGTTGATGATTTTTATTGTGGTATTCATGCCCACATCAGCAATAAGCAGTTGCTCTTCTAGCTCTTCAAATAAGTCTTCATCGATTTTCTTACCGCTGAACAGACCGAAGAAGCCAGCACCAATATTTGCTTTTGTTCGGCTTAGGCTGCGTTTCAGACGAGCAAAAAAGCTTTCTGTTGGCTTTTCTTGTTCTTGAATACGAGGCGCGGCCGATACGACTTCTGGCTCCTCTGCTTCTGCTTCTGCTTCTGCTTCTGCTTCTGCTTCTGCTTCTGCTTCTGCTGGGGCAGCCTCTGATTGTTTCTCTTCTTCTTCAAGTTCTGGCGTTGCTTCCGCTTGCTCAGCAACCGCTTCGGTTTGCTGCTCTTCAGAAGGCGCTTCCACTGCTTCTTCTTTTACTGTTTCTTCAGTTTTTGGTTTTGGGCTTTGTTCTTCGTCACCAAAACCTAGCCACGAAAGTAATCCGCGCTTCTTTTTTTCCGTCATCTGGGGCTATCCTAGATTGTTCTTTTATCTATTAATGACTCTTTTTTGACAAGATTATTATCTGTCTAAAAAAGGCTAATGACAAAGTTCTGAAAACTTTCCGATTAGGTAATTCTAATCTTATTAGTGTTACACTCTGTCATCTTGAATATTCTGGGCTGTATCCAAACTCCAAGCTCATTGCTTGGGCGATTAGATATAGTATCACTTTATTAGCGGTCAAAAAATCTATGGTAAGACGTCGCCAGCAAAACTCATCACAAAAAAAGCCAACAACGGGCTTTGTTCGCATTATTAGTGGCTTATGGAGAGGCAGAAAACT